>DATANW010000209.1:0-12300 GCA_036266055.1 Pyrinomonadaceae bacterium
CAGCGTGCGGGCCAGGAGCCCGAGCGAGTGGGAAAGCTCTTCATACTTTCTACCGTCGTGAACGCTGCCGGTGACGATGTTGGCCTGTCCGGTCAGACGCCACAGCAGCGTCTGCCAGCACGCTTGTAAGACGATGGCCGTCGTCGTGTCGAACTTTTCTGCCAAGTCGTCCAAACGCGCGACCGTCTCGGGCCGGATCTCCGAAGCGACGGTGCGCGGACTGAACGCACCCGCGGAGATACTTTGGAAAGGCAGCGCGGGCGGCGGGTACAAAAGCACATCGGCCTGTTTGCGCCAGTAGGATTTACCGACTTCGGCTTCCTCGTCGTTGATGATTTCGTTCTGCCACTCGGAGAATTGAAGGTACTGCACCACTTCTGAACCCGATGAACTCTCGGTGTACGAGTTGGCGATTTCGCGGACGAGGTTGACGAGCGATCGGCTGTCAGCGTAGAGCGCGGGCACGCTCAACACCAGGAAGTGTGTGCGGGTTGCGACGCTGTAAACCGACGCGCGTATTACCGGGTCGATCTCTGATTTCGCCGCGGGAGGTTTAGCTTCGTCTACGAGCTGCTCGATGTCGGATTCGGACAACGAGCGTTCTTCAAATGTAAGCTCGATGGGCGCGGGGCGAGTCTCAGCACTGATTACCTGCACCGGAAACTTTATTCCCGGCGTACGCATGAAACTCGTCCGCAAAATGTCGTGCCGCTGGACCACTCGTTGCAACGCTGCGCGCAACGCGTCTACGTTGAGTTCACCTTCCAGCCGGACGATGCACTGCGAACGATACGCGTCGCTGTTCTGTTGTTGTAGTAACCAAAGATGTAGTTGCTGCGGAGAAAGTCTGTAACCCTCGATTTGGATTTGGCTAACCATTCGATCTCTCCTGTTTGGGTCCGGTTCGTTTATTTAAGAGAGGTATGACTGACGGAAAACGTTTAGACGGATCGCGGAGCAGCGAGATGCCACTTCAAAACGATTCTGCCCAAAGCCACAAGCTGCTGGTTGCTGCCAACAGCGATGCGGTAGGTCGTGTCTTTGAATGCCTTGAACCTGACGAAGTCGGGCCACTCAATTTCCCTCTCGGGATAGTTATTGCAAGCAATCTCTCGCAGCTCCTGCAGAGACTGACCGGTGTATACGGCGACGTAATGTCTCGCGGGGTAACTCTCCGTGGTGTCGAACCTGGCCCAGCCTGACTCGGGCGCGGTCCAGTCGTACCACACAGTGCGATCGATAAACTTCGCGATGCCATGACGCGGCTCGCCGGGTTCGACGCCCGCACGAAAGTTGTTTCCGTGAACGACACTCGAGAAGCCTTCGAGCGTGATGCTTGCAGCGAACTTGTCGTTCTGCGGGACCGGAGGGATTTCGCTCAACGTGCGCGGTCGCTTGACAGAAAGATCGGGACTGCGGCGGTGCTTCGTCGCTTGTTCGTATGCGAAGCCGAGCCGCAACAGCGCCGGCTCGGAGAACGCGCGACCTAGAAATGAGAGCCCGATCGGCAGTCCGCCGCGCGAGTAGCCAGCGGGCACGGTCAACTCGGGGAAACCGGAATAGCTTGCCAGGTGCGGTACGCCCGCATCGCCGGCCGGATACGTCTCGTCGGGCAAAATCGGCGTGGCGAGTTTCGTCTTGGTCGGGAAAACGACGGCGTCGAGTTTGTTCCCATCCATCACGGAGAGGATCAACTTTCGCTGCTCGGCAAAGAAGCGTTGCCGCGCTTCGTGTTGTTTTGTCGTCAACTCTGATGCGGCTTTGTTCGCGGTCGCAATGTCTTCGAGCGAGATTCCTTTGAGCATCCCTTTCAGATCGACGAGCGTGGGAAACTGGGCGGTCAACACGAAGTAGTGAAACTGTTCGAACGAAGTGAAAGGTGAATCGGGATGAAGCGTCTCAAAGTATTCAACCGACGCCTGCTCGTCTAGAGTTTCCAACAGGCGTTTGACCTCTTTGCTGAAGCCGCCGAAGCTGATCCTTCTGAGAACAACGGGATCGACTATTTCGGCGCCGAGCAACTTCAAGACCTTAATAGCGTTTTCGAACGCGAGGTCCACTTCGTCAGTAACACCACAGAAGCCTTTACGTGCTACGCCGATGCGTACGCCGCTCAGATCATCGTGTCTGAGGAAGCCGGTGTAGTCGCTGAAGGACTGACCTTCGCTCTCGGTGGTCACGACGTCGAGCGGGTCACGTCCGGTCAGTGTTCCCAGCACCATCGCTAAATCCGTCACACTGCGTGCGAGTGGTCCAACCACATCTATCGTTGCCGAGCCCGGCATCACCCCCGCTCGGCTGACGAGTCCCGACGTCGGCTTCAGAGCCACGAGCGAGCAATCGGCCGCGGGAAAACGCAGTGATGAGCAAGTGTCCGTCCCCAACGCGGCACAAGCGAAACCTGCGGCGACACCGGCCGCCGCACCGCTGCTCGAACCATTCGCATCGCGCGTCGGATCGTAAGGGTTACGCACAACGCCACCGCGACCGGAAGGCAGGCCATTGGCAGTTGCGAACTCGTCCATGTTCGCTTTGCCGATGAAAACAGCGCCGGCGTCGCGCAGCTTGCTGACGACGGTCGCATCCTGCCGCGCGAAACTTCCGAGGAGAAGGTGCGAGCCGGCTGTAGTGTTCATGCGATCGGCGGTATTGATGTTGTCTTTGAGCAAAATCGGGACACCGTGTAGAGGTCGGAGTGTTCCCGTCGTGGCGAATTCACGATCGAGACTGTCGGCAATTGCTGTCGCGTCGGGATTGAGTTCGATTACGGCGTTGATGCATGGACCACGCTTGTCGAAAGCGGTGATTCGGTCGAGGTGCATCTCGAGCAGCTCGCGCGCGGACAGTTGGCCCGTGCGCAGCTGAGCCTGGATCTCGGAGATCGTCGCCTCTTCGACTTTGAACGAAGCGCTAGTCGAAGTCTCGACTTCCTGGGTAATCATGATCTAGACGGTGAACGTGCGCGGCTTGATGCGCTTGAACTTCCGGTAGTTTGACTCCTGCATACTTTCGCGCTCACCTGAACGCTCTTCAACAGCAGCGTTGTCTTTCTTCGCCGCGTGCGGCACGGCTCGCAGGTACGGAAAAGCAGAAGTCGTCAGTTTGAGTCGAACGTCGTTTACGATTTCGAAGCTGGTTTCTATTTCCAGCTGCTCAAAGATCCGGCGCATACTCGTCTCGCCATCGACCGCCTGAAAGATGCGCTCGACTTCTTTGTTCGGCGGTGCGATCGGATAAGGTATCGGATTAGATAAAAGCTGATAGCGCCCGTCTTCGGTTCTGATGTAGCTACACTGCATAGTGCGGTTGCGCGCGAAGACCACATCCAAAAACTCTTCACAGATCTGCTGTTCACTTTTGCGTGCCCGCCCGCTGTTCTTGCGCTGCAAGTAGAACCAGAGTTGTGGTCCTTCCTGAAGTGACAGGAGATTTGTGACCTGCCAGCGCTGCGTGTCCGGCAGCGACGCATACAGATCGCGTAAAGCCGGTTCTTCAAACCTCATGTGCCACGAAAGATTGCCGGACGCTTTGTCGAACTGATTGAGGCACGGGACAAGCAACTCCAAACCGCAGCTATCCGCCATCTGTTCCAACGACTCAACTGTGTAGTTGTACAGAACCGGTTGCATCAGCGCGTCCGCAAGCGCTTCTTCTGATTTTCGAAGAAGCTTCCCTTGCGTTCTCACCATCACGCTGTGCTTCGGCAAATCGTTGAGGATGTTTTTGACCGTGGACAATTCCAGTTCGAGGTTGAGCGATTCCGAACTGCGGCACATGATTCTCACCGCACGTTGCAGCGCTACCGGGATCACCCAGTGGTAATGGTTGTAGACCATCAATTCCATGATGCCGTCGGGCTTGAGTGCAGACGCGAGTTTCGCGAGCGTTGCTTGTGGATCGGCGTTGTGATGTATCACGCCGGTGCAAATCACGTAGTCGAACTGATCTTTGTAACTGACGTTGTTGAGGCTCTCTTCCCTCAACTCCAAGTTCGAGAGATTCAACGCCTTCGCCGCGTGACGACATAACTGCAACGACTGCTGTGATACGTCGGATCCGACGACGGTCGCTGCCGGAAATCTCAGCGCTGTGAAAACCGCCTGGTTCGTTCCGCACCCGGCGACCCAGATTTTCGCCGCGGGTCGCACAGTGCGATGCTCCCAGTCGCCCAGATTCTGGTTGAGCATCACGGTCTCAAATCCGGCATCTTCTAAATAATCAAACTTTACGGGAGTCCAGGGGTATGGAAAACGGCCGTAGAAGCGAGCGTTGATGTCATCAACCGACGCGACAGACTCTACCAGCATCAGGTTGAGATCGTCGTTTCCGATCACCGTCATTGTTTTCTGTCGCAAACCGTGAACCCGCTAAGTTTGAATATCGGCGTAGCTGCGCATGTCGCCCATCGCGACGAGCAGTTTTCGCTCACCGGCAAAAGGATTGCGGGCGTGCGCCATCAACACGTTGTCAAGCAGCATGATGTCGCCCGCCTGCCAGGCGAATGCGAGTTCCAGCCGTTGATAGACTTCCAGTATCTCTTCCATCACGGAGTCCTCGATCGGCGAGCTGTCGCCGTAATAACAACGGCGCGGAAGTTCGTCTTCGGCGAATAAAGTCGTGAGTGACTTGCGCGTCGCGTGGTCCAGGCAGCAGATGTGCCAGTGCTGCGCCTGATTGAACCAGCTCAGTTCGCCGGTCGTTGGGTGACGCACAACCGCGGGGCGAACAGCGCGCGTTACCAACGTGCCATCAGTCTTCCACTCGAAATCCATGAACGAGCGCGCGCAATGTTCTTCAACTTTCGTTTTATCCTTTGTCTTGAAAACAGTCTGCCAATCAAGCCCCGGCCCTTTGCCGTAAGCGCGCACGTACATCACCTGCTTTTCGATAAACCGTTCTCGAGTCTTTCGCGAAATCGACTGGAACACTTTGCGGCTGTCGGCAATGGGCGTCTCGCCGCCGCGTGCCGCCGGCGAAAGACAGCCGAACCAAATCTTCAAGGGCCAGTAGTAATTGAAAGAATTTTCGTTGTGCCAGAGAACCTTCTTGTCGGCTGGATAAAAAATCGGCGTGTAAACGTTGCCGCTAATATTTTGGCGCGGATGTTCGCCGTTGTCCTCGAACAAATCAGGGCAGATCGCAGTGGCAAACCGTTCGAAATCGTCGGTCGGGTGTTGGTTGAAACCTCTGAAGAGCAGCGCGCCGTGCGCGAGCAGAAGATTTTCGATCAAACTCAAATTGTGACCTGCCCATTCGACGAGATCGACATGTTTGAGCCCGGGTCGCACGACGGCGGGCATTCCGCTTTCTGGATCGGGCTCGATGCGGACCAGCTCGCCCGGCATCTTGATCACCTTGGGCGCGAGACGGCTAAACCTTTCGAAGCTGACTGGCAACGTCTTCACAGGCTTCACGGCGCGATCGAATGACTACGCTGATATTCTGGTCAGAAAATGAGGTTGGTCAGGTAAGCAAAGCTACCGCACATTGAACCGACAAGTTCAATTTCGCAGGGCAATGGTAACGCTCGTAAAACACTGGGGGAGTGTTGACTGTCGAGGAATCTTCCTCGTGAGAAGAACCTTAAGCCAATAAAACTTGATTAACTTAAAGAACTGGGAGACGAAATAGTTCTACGGGCGGCGTGTTCCGAAGTAGCCCGTTGTTTACTTCAAAGATGCTGGGCTCCGTGCGTAATCACTTTCAATCACCTGTCGAGGATGAACCTCGGAAAGTGGCTGGTCAGGCGTTTAACTAAACGGCGCCATATTGGCGCTGACCACTAACAGGTAACTGCGAGGGGCGGGAAATCTACATCGTTTTGTGGCGAATGTCAACATACTGGATCGAGACACACGGGTGGTCCGGAATTAGAATTCGTACGACTTTGTTACGAGTGAAAAGTTGCTGTTTGGGAACGTCGATGGAACGATGTAGTCGGGACGCGGACGAATAGTTGTTCCCGGTATTTCCGGTAGACCGTATGACTGTTCGACGATCTTTAAAGGCACCGGCCTCGCGCCTTTTAACTCCAGTGTAAGATCGAATCCTTCTTTCGGCGGCGCCCAAAACTGCAGCGCCCACGCGGTCGGCGACTGCCCTCTCGCGCTTCCACTTCGGTCCACCGGCTTGCCATTGATCTCGGCTTCAACAACTTCCACATTCGCGTCTCGCGGAATAGCGAGGCTGATGCCTTCGTGAGAAGCCGTGATGTGCAGGCGCAAAACATGAACGTCACCAAGCGTGCCCTCGTTCGTCACGCGGATGTCGGCGACGGAGAGTGGGATCGCGGGAGCTGAGTTGATTCGATAGTTATTAACGCTGAGTGGGATGTAATCCTTCAGCGATGTTTTCGGAGTGTTTGAGGGAAAGAACTGGGTGGTCCATTCGTCGGTCGCATCGTCAGCGCTCGCCCAGGCCGCCTTGCCGGTGTCGGCGTTCTGAACGTAGAAAACGTGATCGGATTTCGGGTATTGCCGGCTGAAACCGGAATTGAAGGCGGCAGCAGCAAGGCAGACCACCGCGATGACCAAAGCAGCAACTGGTAACCACCTTGTTGCGGAACTTGCAAACGCAAAATGCGGAATGAGCAGGCCCGACAGGAGTATTACCAGAGGTATGAGCAACACGACCTCGCTCAGTCCTAACGCTACGAAAGCCGTGTAGATGATCGGAACGAGCAGAACGATTGCCGGTATGGCGCACAGGAACAGGACGACGAGGTGATGTTTTTTACCGGTGAAGGTGTACGCCAGTCCGAACAGAGCGATTAGCAGCGGCCACGCTAACACGTAGCTGCCACCCGGCATGAAGACGCTTGTTAACAAAAGCAGGACCAGCCAGCAAAGAAGTGCTCCAACAAAGAAGTTCTCCGTGCTTACCTTTCGCCGGAACAGATTGTAGAGAGCCGACGTGATCGCCAGGGCCAGCAGAACAAAGCCGGCGAAGTAGAGTTTGTCTCGGTAAAAATCATCGGCGAGGCTGCGGCCCATCCGAATCTGAATGGTCACGATCAGCCGCCAGACAAGGTAAACAGCAGCAGAAGCTACGATCAGATTGAGAAGAAACAGCACGAAACCAACGATGATTCCACTGATCGTTAATCTTCTTCTGTTCAGACCGAGTGCGAGCACGGCGACGAAGACGATCAGTATGAAAATGCTGATTGATAGGACCCAGCGCGCGGAGTAGTGCACGAGTGTGGTACCGAAGAGGTCGAAATAGACGGCGTTCTGTGCGGGCGATTGGGTCAGGTTGATGTTGCCGAAGTGTCGCGCTAACGACAAAGCGTAGGAGCCTTGATGTTGCAGACTACGCTCGTCGAGGTTTTCGAGGTTATCGGCTTGTGTGTGATAGCGTAATGCGCCTTCGATAAACGCGAAATTCAACCCGGGTATGCGTCGCGCTCTGAACTCTGTGAGATCGGTGTCGTTGGGCAGCAGTTTGTAAATCTCGTAAAGAAGTGAGTTTGCTACGGGTGATGGTGCGGCACGCGCGAACTCGTTTATTAACCGTTCGTTGCCGTCGCTGGTTTCAAACATCACAACTGGACCGTTCGTGCCCCTCGCTTCAAAGTTCAAAACGAGTCCGACGTCTTTGGCCCAGGGATGTTCGGTAACGAAGGCCTTCGCGCCGAGCAGACCTAACTCTTCGGCGTCGGTGAAGAGAAAGATTACGTCGTTGTTCAGCGGCGGACCTGACTTTAAGGCACGGAGTGTTTCCAACAGCGTCGCGACGGAGGCGCCGTCGTCGCTCGCGCCGGACGCGTTTGGCACCGTGTCGTAGTGTCCCGCTAGGAGAAGCGCCTTGGTTTCGGTCGAGCCTCCTGCGCCGCTCGTGTCTCTTGCGCCGCCGGTCGTGCCTCCTGCGCCACCCGTGTCTCTTGCGCCACCCGCGCCTCCTGCGCCACCCGTGTCTCTTGCGCCACCCGTGTCTCTTGCGCCGCCCGCGCCTTCGCTGCCTGTCGTGCCTACTCCACTGCCCGTGGTTCCCGCGCCGGCCGCGCCTTCGCGGCCTATCGTATTTCCTCCGCCGCCCGTGCCTTTCAGTCTGGCGATTACGTTGCGCACCACTGCGGCGACGACGCTTCCGTCAGGCCTCGTTGTCACTATGCTTGTTTCCTGTACTTCCGGCTGGACGCCCATCGCGGTCAGTTCGTTGCGAATGTAATCGCGCGCCGCGGCATGAGCGGCCGAGCCGATCGGTCTGGGAGCTTGGGCCAGCACCTGGAGGTGCTTCATCGCTCGACCGGAGGAGAACACGTTTGCGGGCGCATCAGCTGACACGGCGCTCGGCGGCCTCTGCTCGCGCACGACAAACACAACGAGAAGGAGCACGAGCGCGATCAGGAAGACACCGATTCCGAACCGTGCTGTTGCCGATTGTGGAATGGTATCCGTGTTCAGTTGGTCCGTGGAGTGGCTTCTATTAGTCGACATTCACTTCCTCCGCGCGGTCCTTAGCTCCGGTGAGTCGCGGCTTCGCTTGCTTACGCAGCGCTTCATACACTGGGCTCACATGCGCACGCGCTACTCGTATTTTGCGGGAGGTTTCGACTTACTTCAGCACGCTGCGACCATCCCTTGGGCTGGGAGATCTCATCGGCAATTCGTAATCAGACACTGAGCGGCGAATTGAAAGTCTGCGAGCCGTGACCCGCAGAGACTTGGTCGAGGTAATTCGCAAGTGACGGTACTTTACATCAGTTCGTCAAGCCGCGCGCGGATATGACGTGTCGCTGAGGATGCAAAGGTTAATCTTACAATCTGAACGGCTTTATCGGTGTAACGGGAAGTCGGCAGAGTGCAATAGAAGCGAGGCTAGCGATTTTGCTATACTCCCGGGCTCACGGCGGGGTAGCTCAGATGGTTAGAGCGTGGGATTCATAACCCCAAGGTCGGCGGTTCGATCCCGCCCCCCGCTACCAATAAAATCAATAACTTAGGCGGCAGGCATCTGCCGCTGTTTTGCTATTGCGGGGACTTTTGTGACGGTACGCGTTTGCCGTTGCGCAAGCGCTTCCATTGCGCGTCTCAAACCCTCTTCAGTGGCGTGAGTGTAACGCGCAGATGTTTGAATGCATCGATGTCCGAGAATTGCCATGATCTCTCGAGTGTTAGTGCCGGCGTCGGCGAGCCGGGTTGCGGCTGTGTGTCGCAGATCGTGAAACCGAAAGTCATCGAGACCTGCGATAACACAAGCGGTGCCAAAGCCGTTCTTGAGATCGGTTCGTGGCTTCTTAGTTTTATCGTTGAAAAAGACGTACTCGGTGTGGCCGGTTTCGCGGTGCAAACCGAGTAATTCCCTTCTCGCGATCCCGTTCATCGGAATGCTTCGGCTGTGGCCAGATTTAGTCTGTTCGCGCTGAGAGTTCATCACGTGAATTAGACCACGTTCGAAGTCAACATTCGCCCAACGCAAACTCAATAGTTCACCGCGTCGCATACCAGTGTGAATCGCCAAAATGACAAGCGGACGAAGATCTGCACGCGGTCCGGTTAGCACGGATAGGAGTCGGGCCTCCTCTTGATCTGAAAGATAGCGGTTACGCTCATTGTCTTCGCGAAAGCGTTTTACCTTTCGGCAGGGATTCGAAATTGATAATCCCTGATCGATTGCTAACGAAAAGACTTTTGAAAGCAACTCTAACTCTCGATTGACCGTGGAAGGTGCACGCTCGCCGCCTCGTGCAGTTTTGGATGCACGTCGATCCCGCTTGTACTTCTCGATCAGAATCGGCGAAATCTCATCCATTGGTTTATTGCCTAGTGCTTTGATCAGTGAACGTGAGCGGAATTCATCGTGCACCCACGTTCGTTTGTTAACCTTAGACCAAGGGAGGAAAGTGTCGGTGATGAAAATCCGCAGCAACGGAGCGGGAGTTTTCTGTTTACCGTAAGTACCTTCATACACTTGATCGCGAAGTGCGTGTTCGGCGCGTTCGGCTTGTGCCTTAACGCGGGCTTCTGGAATCGATCCGCGATAACGCTTGCCGTTGACCCAGAAGTCGTAGCACCATTTGCTACCCCTTTTGAAAACTGACATTGGTCTATTCCTCTCTGCGGATCGCAGCCCGTTTGAGGAATGGCGGCATGCTAACGCTTCGCATTGGGTCGTGTCCATTCCAATATTTCGTCGAGTAAGAAGATGGTTCGATCGCCTACTTTGCGATATGGGATTCGTCTCTGACTGACCATTTCGTAAACTGTTCTTGTTTTGATTCTCAGCAACTCGGCAAGTTCCTTTACGTTGAGAAACTTCGGTTGCACCCGGTGAACACTTCCTCGATCTGTACTCATTTCTAAACCTCAAAGCTTGAGACGTCATACCAACAGGACCATTTAGACCAGAGTTGGTATGAACGACGGTTCAAAACTCGTGCCGCAACAAAGGAGTCTTCAGTCGGCTTACGTGATCACAGGCAGTGATAGATGGACAATTTGTTTTCAGTGAGTTCCGGCAATCCCATCATTTGACGGCGCCCTTTATGAGTGACAGGAAACCGGGCAACGAGTGCTCAAAATCGTGTGCACTCGCTTTAGCAGCGTCAACAGCCGTCTTTTTCTTTATTTATAAATTAATCTAGTGGCAGAGGCGGTGGGAACTGTGGAAAACTCGTCGTCGTGTGCCGAGTCTTCCAAGCGAGGTGGGAAGGGTGGAAAACATGCTGTTCGTTTTCCACGCTTTCCACAGCGCGGCAGTTTCCATAGCCTCCGAATACATCTATTGTTCCGGCAAAACTGAAACAGCGTCCAAATTGTTCGTCAAATGAGTTCTGGGCCGGCACATGATGTGGCACGCTTTCTAATGACACGCAGGCCATTCCAACGATTCTATAGAGTCCTTGATTTGTAAGGCTAAGCCATATGCAAAGTGTTTTGCTTGGTCAGTCTGCAACGTGAATCGACTCTCCAAATCGTTGCCATTGATACCCTTCTCTCGCAATTGAGGAACAACTAGGGACTCCCATAAGAGTCGACGAGTGGCATAAGCCTGAGCAAGCACATCCTGGAGAAGCGCCAAACATAGATCCTGGACGCGAAACGAGACGTCTCCCTGCTGCACGAGACGCAGTAATAACTGTTCGATGAATTCAAGTCTTCCTCCGAATTCATGATCTGATTCTTCGCTTACGGGAATAGGTAGCCTTTTCCTACGCCGCGCCTCGAGGGCTTCGTCAACAAGGGTCCGGAGGAGGGCCGACTCGGTCCTCTCTCCGGTTTCTTTCATGATTTGATTGATTGCGTCGACTTGATCCACCCAAGGACTGAACCCATAGACTTTTGCCTTGGCCATCACTCTTCTTTTTCTCATGCGGTCCAGGCGCGGCAAGAATCATTCCGGTGAAATGCCTCTTTTAAGGTCTAAATTGCTGGCGGTAATCACTGTTACGCCAATTCTTAAACTCCTTAAGGAATTTCCTTAAAGACCATAGGACTTTAAAGTTCTTAGGATCAACTGTTTGACCCTGCTCTTGGTGGGCTGAAAACGTCGCTATCCTGTCCGCTCAATTAGAGTTCACTTTAAAGTCGCGACGCACGCTTTAAAAAGAGCCGATTCAACGTTTGGCTGGTGACAGGCGGGAAGCCAGCCATCAGGTTGGCCCAAACGCCAACTTGAACCAAGAGTGCGAGCGCCGCTCGGGTTACAGGCCGATGCGCGTGAGCGCGCGAATCTCAGACCCCCAGCTTGAAGGTTTTTTGTCTTCATATCCCTACGTGAGTATCAAACGCTTTTAGAAACGTCATCGAGGTAAGACCAGCACAGTGTTCCGAGCTCCCTGACTTGCTTGTATGTAATTCACAACAGGTGTGTGTAACTTACTGTCAGAAACGCTCTTGTGTTCCGCTGTGGTGTCGCCGGCAATCGCGTATGAAGGCCGGCTGACCAAGGAAATGAATATCTCCGTTCCAATCCCGCCTGCGTGCCATTACTTATAAGTCTTTCCATCGTGTATTACCCAACCTGCGACATGCCGACCTTGCGGGTCATGATGTGTCCAATGGATGACCCCGCCTTTTTCGTTCCAGACATACTCTCCATTGAAACGGACGCTGTCGCCTACCTTCAGTCTGTCGATTCTCGGGGCGATGTCGATGTTATGAGTGACCAGCAATGTCTGTCCTGACGCAAGCTTAACGATGAATCGTTGGTGTCGCGAATCGTGTAGATCGTCCGCCAGAAAGCGAATCACTTTGCCCTCGCCTTCGACCTGTACGTCGCTCGCCCCACTCGCAAACGCGCGACCAATGGGGTCGTCGACGAGCGGCACCGTACGCTGTTCAGCGGCCGGACCGGGAC
>DATANW010000210.1:0-10366 GCA_036266055.1 Pyrinomonadaceae bacterium
AGAGACGCAGCTTGCGGTAGCGAAGAAGACATGCTCGATCTGCAACCTTCATCATTCGAAGCGTTTGAGGCGGAGCGGCTTCGCCGCCTGATGTGAGGCGGGGCTTCGCCCCGCCGGTTGAGTTGGCTGAGGAGGTCTGCTTTCGGCGGGGCAAAGCCCCGCCGCACATCCGGCGGCATAGCCGAGTGGTGAGACGTCGCTTGCGGCAGCGAAGAAGAGACGCAGCTTGCAATAGCGAAGAACTTTCTTGTAGCGAAGAAGACATGCTCGATTTGCAACCTTCATCATTCGAAGCGTTTGAACGCGAGGCCGGACAGGGCAACGTGGTGCCCGTGGTGCGTTCCGTGCTGGGTGATCTGCACACCCCGGTGGGAACGTTCATGCGTATCGCCGGCGACTCGCGCTACGCGTTTCTGCTCGAGTCGGTTGAAGGCGGCGAACGAATTGCTCGCTACTCGTTTCTCGGCGCCGATCCGGAGATGATTGTGCGCGGACAGGGCCTGCAAACGTTCGTCGAGAAGAATGGCCGAACCGAAACTTATCCCGGCGCGGCAACCGAATGGGTGCGCGACTACTTCCGTGGACGGTCGCTTGCTCGTCGACCGGGATTGGTCCCATTTGCAGGCGGCGCGGTTGGTTATCTTTGTTACGACGCGGCGCAGTGGTTTGAGCCGGCGCTACGAGACACCGACACGCATCCGTTGACTGGTCCAACCGACGCGCTGTGGATGTTTTACCGAACGGTGATCGCGTTCGATCGTCTTAAGCAGCGACTGGAAATCGTGTCGATCGTTTTTACCGAAGAGGCGGCCGGCAGCCGTGAGCGACTGCGGGAGCTCTACGACGGCGCGGTGACACACACGCGGGAGATCGAAGAGAAGATTTTCGACACCGAGGCAGTCGCGGTCCACGAGGCTCCGCGTAACGATGACCCACGGAACTTTACCTTGCAATCGAACTGGCCTCGTCGTGCTTTTGAAGACGGCGTACGACGAGTAAAGGAATACATTGCCGCCGGAGATTGTTATCAGGCAGTGCTCTCGCAGCGTTTCTCCGCCCACTTCCACGGTGAGCCGCTCCAGATCTACCGCGCATTACGTGCGATCAACCCGTCGCCCTACATGTTTTTCCTGCGCGTCGGCGAGGAAACCGTGATCGGCGCGTCGCCGGAGATGCTGGTTCGTTGCCACGGTCAGCGTCTCGACTATCGCCCCATCGCAGGCACGCGCAAACGTGGCGCAACAGAGACCGAAGACTGGATGCTCAGCGAGGATCTGAAGTCAGACGAGAAGGAAGTCGCGGAACACATGATGCTCGTCGATCTCGGTCGCAACGATCTCGGGCGTGTTTCGGATTACGGTTCGGTGAAGGTTGAAGAGCTGATGACGGTCGAGAAATATTCTCACGTGCAGCACCTGGAGACGAGTTTGCGATCTCGTCTGCGCGACGATCTCGATCGCTTCGACGCGCTCGCCGCATGTTTTCCCGCAGGCACCGTCACCGGCGCGCCGAAGATTCGCGCGATGGAGATCATTCGCGAACTCGAACCCGATCGCCGCGGGATCTATGCCGGGTCAGTCCTGTACATGGATTACGCCGACAATCTCGATTCATGCATCGCCATTCGCACGATCGTGTTGCGCGAAGGAGAGGCGATGGTCCAGGCCGGCGCAGGTATCGTGGCCGACTCCGTTCCCGAACACGAGTACGCGGAAACTGTGAACAAAGCGCGCGCGATGTTTCGCGCGATCGAGATGGCGGAGAAGGGATTGTGAAAGCCTTAATTCTGTTTTTATCCATGTTTTGTTTTTCGGTGACTCTAGCGCAAGAGCCACCGAAGAAAGCCAACGCTCGCGAAGCGGCGCCGCAAACCGAAAACCCGCCTGAACCTTTCGACGGCGCTTCGGTCGAGAAGATGGCGGCGCAATGCGTGACGCTCGAAACCGATCTCGGCGCGATCGAGATCGCGATGATGCCGGAAGTCGCGCCTGAGTCGGTGCGCAACTTTCTGAATCTTTCCGCGATTGGCGCGCTTGATACGACGACGTTCAGCCGCGTCGTGAAAGGCTTTGTTATTCAGGGTGGAAATCTTTCGACAAGCGAGAAATGGGGACCGGAACTCGCGAAAAGGATGTCACGCCGGCTGCCGGATGAACCCGGCCTCGTGAAGCACGTGCGCGGCATCGTCTCCATGGCCCGTACTGACGAACCTAACAGTGCGACGACGCACTTCTTCATTCTGGTTGGTCCAGGTGCGCATCTCGACAGCAAGTTTTCGGCTTTTGGCACGGTGACGAAGGGAATCGAAGTGGCGGACGCGATCAATCAGGCCCCGGCCGAGGGCGAGAAGCCGGAGAAGCCGGTGAAAATCAATCGCGCAGTTGTGAAACCATGCAAAAGCTGACCATGCGCGAAACATTACTGTTGCTTGCGCTGGTCGCCATCGCCGTTGACTCTTACCTGTTGGTTAACAGGCGGGAAAGGAAACCCCGGCCGGAAGCGGCACAGCAAATTTTGAAGCTGCGCGGCTATGAGTTGGACGAGAAGAGTTTTCAGGCTGCTGCTCGTGCCGGTGACCTGATGGCGATCACGGCGTTTGTCGACAGCGGCATCGACATCAATGCGCGGAGTGAATCCGATGGACGCACGGTGCTAATAAACGCCGCCGCGCGTGGCGATCTGAACGTTGTGAAGCTGCTGCTCGAGCGCGGCGCGGACGTTAACGTCGCGGACAACGGGGGATATACGGCTCTGCATCACGCGATCGAAGCCCGGTATGATGACGTTTCAGAACTTCTGTTGAATCATCCCAAACTCGATCCGAACGCGAGAGGTTTGAACGGAGTCACGACTTTGATGAGTTACGTCTGGCGCGAACGCAAGGATGCAGTGCAGAAGTTGTTGGACCGCGGCGCCGACGTGAACGCGCAGGACAACGACGGCGATGCGGCACTTCATGGCGCCGCGCAGAACGGCAACATTGAAATCATCGACCTGCTGGTGACGAAGGGGGCGAACCCGAATCTGAAGAACAAAGTCGGCGGCACACCGCTCATGTGGGCGGCGGTGTACGGCCATGAAGAGGCAGCGCGCCGGTTGCTTGAACGCGGCGCCGATGCTTCATTGAAAGATGCAGACGGCAAGACGGCGCGTGATTGGGCCGTCGTCAACGGGCGTAAGAACCTCGTCGCGCTCTTGCCGAGGGCCAGATAGATGCTGCTCGTAATCGACAACTACGACTCGTTCACTTACAACCTGGTCCAATACCTGGGTGAGCTGGGCCAAACGGTCGAGGTGCGTCGAAACGATCAAGTGACGGTCGACGAGATCGAAACGAGTTTGCGTCCCGAGCGAATCGTCATTTCGCCCGGGCCGGGCACGCCCGATGACGCAGGCGTTTCGCTCGAGGTGATCGATCGGTTTGCAGGAAAGGTTCCGTTGCTCGGCGTCTGTTTGGGCCACCAGGCGATCGGGCAGGCGTTTGGCGGGCGCGTCGTGCGGGCGCCGCAGTTGATGCATGGCAAGTCGTCAGAAGTGAATCACGATTCCCGGACGATATTTGCCGGGTTGAGCGAGCCGTTTCTCGCCGGCCGTTATCACTCATTGATTGTCGAGAAAGCGTCGCTGCCGCAATGCCTCGAAGTTTCAGCGTCGACGATTGACGGCGTGATCATGGGATTGCGGCATCGCGAGTGGAAGATCGAAGGGGTGCAGTTTCATCCCGAATCCATTCTGACTTCCGAAGGCAAGCGGCTGCTGTCGAATTTTCTCAAGCTTTAAATGTCCAACCACAGATTAACTGAACTTTTGGCGCGACTAGTGCGACGCGAGGACCTCAATCGCGAAGAGGCTGGACAGTTACTCGATGGACTGCTCGATGCGGAGGCGACTGATGCGCAGATCGCGGCCGCGTTGGTTGCGCTTGCCGCGAAAGGGGAAACGGTTGAGGAGTTGGCAGGGCTGGTTGACGGGCTGCGATCGCGAGCGGTGCGAGTGAACTCGCGGCACTCATGTTTCATCGACACTGCGGGAACAGGATCGAGTCCGGCGAAGACTTTCAACATTTCGACAGCCGCGGCGTTCGTGATCGCGGGCGCGGGACTGCCGGTCGCGAAACACGGAAATCGCGCGGCGAGCAGCAAGTCAGGCAGCGCGGATCTACTGACGGCGTTGGGTGTGAATGTTTCGGCGATACCTTCTGTTTCTGAGTCGTCGCTCAACGAGATCGGGATCTGTTTCATGTTCGCACCGCTTTATCACGGCGCGACGGCGCGGGTGGCGGGCATTCGACGGCAGTTGGGTATTCACACGACGTTCAATCTGCTTGGGCCATTGAGCAATCCGGCGGGCGCGCCGCGACAGATCGTAGGTGTATGGCGCAAGGATCTCGCAGAGCGCATGGCGAGCGTGCTGGCCGCGTTGGGAACCGAGCGAGCGTGGGTGGTCCATGGTGAAGACGGTTTGGACGAGATCACGCTGGCAGGCAAGACGCACGTTGCGGAAGCGCATGAGGGGCGTGTGAAAATATTCGCGATCGATCCCGGCGATTTCGGTTTGCGGGCCGCTTCGCTGGACCACTTGCGTGGCGGCGACACAGAGGCGAATGCGGGAATCGTGCGTGGTGTCCTGGACGGTTCGCGACAGGATGAAGCGCGGGCATTGGTGATCATGACTGCCGCTGCGGCGTTGTTGCTCGGTGGTGTCGCTGCGGACCTTCGTGAAGGCGCGTCACGGGCGGCGGACGCGATTGACAGTGGCGCTGCGCGATCGAAGTTGGAAATGTTGATTCAAGCGACGAATGCATGAGTTTTCTATCGGAGATCATCCAGCGGAAACGACAGCGAATCGCGTCTGCGAAACAGGCGGTCCCTGTCGATTCCTTCGAGATACGTCCAAACTCGCACAGACTTCGCCAAGCGTTAGGTGGCGATGGCCTCAACATCATTGCCGAGTTCAAGCGTCGCTCACCGTCAAAAGGACCAATCCGTGTTAACGCTGATTTGCATGCGATTGTGAAGAGCTATGAAGCAGGCGGGGCGGCGGCGATTTCAGTCTTAACCGAAGAAGATTATTTCTCCGGTTCGCTCGACGACCTGCGAGCGGTAAAAAGATCCGTGGATCTTCCGGTGCTGCGTAAGGATTTCATCGTCGACGATTACCAGGTTTACGAATCCGCCGCCGCGGGTGCGGATGCGGTGCTATTGATCGTCGCCGCCCTCGAGGACGAGAAACTCGTGTCGTTAAGAAAACTCGTCGAAGACGAACTGGGTATGGACGCACTCATTGAAGTTCATACGCGCGAAGAGCTGCAACGCGCAATCGCGTGCGGCGCAAACCTGATCGGCGTCAACAACCGCAACCTGCACACCTTCGAAGTGTCCCTCGAAACATCTCTCGCTCTCGTCACAGAAGCACCCGCCGGCACGATGCTGATCAGCGAGAGCGGGCTGAACAATTCAAACGATCTCGCACGACTCCACTCCGCGGGATATCGCGGCTTCCTGATCGGCGAGTCGCTGATGCGTTCCGAAAATCCCGAAAAGGCACTCCGCGAATTAATGAGCACGTCATGACGTTCATCAAGATTTGCGGCATCACTAATCTCGACGACGCGCTCGTAGCAGTCGAGGCAGGCGCGGACGCACTCGGCTTCAACTTCTACAAGCCGAGCCCCCGTTACGTCACGCCGCAAACCGCTCGCGAAATCATCTCGCAGCTCCCAAAACAAATTTTGACCGTCGGCGTTTTCGTCAACGAACCTTCGCCCCAAACCGTCGAAGATCTGGCCCGCGAAGCAAACGTCAGCGCCATTCAACTGCACGGCGACGAGTCGCCTGCGTATTGCCACGATCTAAAACCGCGTTATGTCATCAAAGCACTCGCAGCGGGTGCGGACTTCGATGCCGCACGCGCGGCCGCGTACGATGTCGAAGCCATCCTGCTCGATACGAAAGACGACACCCTGCGCGGCGGCACCGGCCGCGTCTTCGACTGGTCGATAGCCCAACGGGTCCGCAAAATCGTCCCTAAACTTTTTCTCGCAGGCGGGCTGAGTCTCGAAAATATCGAACACGCCCTTGCTACAGTGGATCCACACGGCGTCGACGCCTGCAGCGCCCTTGAAGAAAGGCCCGGAAAAAAGAGCCACGAACGTCTGCGGACCTTCGTCAAAACAATACGGAGTGTTAAACCTTGACGCTGCCCCACAGTCGCAGAGTATCCTTGTCCTTGCCCCAAGGTCAGAAACTATCAGATTGTCCTCCCCGAACAAGTTTGTTTGAATTGTCGACCTCTCCAGCTCTGATTATGACTGCCCGGGCAGAAACGAAACCCAAGTCAAAAGCAGGTGACCGCTCGCGGGGTCGTGTGCTCCTGATCACCGACGAAGATCAATCGCAGTTCGTCGAGGCGATCGCGGACAGAGGCATTGACGTCGTCGGCGTGTCGAACGGTACGGCTGCGCTCGTGTCGCTGCAACGATCGCGGCCGCATCTCGTCGTCGCCGATATCAAAGCGCGTGGCTTGAGAATGCGAGAGCTGGGGAAAATGTTGGCCCAATCGGACGACGGCATCCCGTTGGTCCTGGTAGGTTCGGAACGATCGACGTTGACCGCACGGCGGGCGGCGTTACAGAACGGAGCTTTTGATTACTTCGAGTTTCCTGCAGAACTCGATCTGCTGGTCGAACGCACGCAACAGTTGGTGCTGTTGCGTCAGAAGATCGACCAACTACGTGCGGACGCCGATCTCGATTCGTTAACTGGCCTGGCCAACCGGCGTCGCTTTCGTGTCGCACTCGCACGCGAGGTTGAACGCTGGCGCCGTTACAACATTCCGTGCGCGCTGCTGATGCTGGATATTGATTTTCTGAAGTCGATCAATGACCGCTTCGGCCATCCGGCCGGCGACCTCGTGATTCGCCAGATCGCGCAAACGTTGAAAGAGGTCTCCCGCGACAACGATACTGCCGCGCGTTTGGGTGGCGAGGAGTTTGCCTTGTTGCTGGCCGGTGTCGATCTCGAACACGCGGCGGCGGCGGCGAATCGTCTGCGTGCGGTGTTGAATACGAAACGTGTTGAAGGAGTGGGAACTGTGACCGTCAGCATCGGCGTCGCGGGTTGTCCCGAGAACGCCACATCAGAACGGACACTCTACTCCTCGAGCGATCGCGCGCTCTACGTGTCAAAGAACTCGGGCCGCGATCGCGTGTCAGTCGCGCCGCCGCTGCAGGAGAAACTGCCCGGCGTTTAACCGATTTGTTGAAGCCCCATGACCTCGCCGACTCCACAACCTGACGCCCTGGGCCATTGGGGAAAGTATGGCGGACGTTTCGTTCCCGAAACGTTGATGGCGCCGCTTGAAGAATTGACGGTCGCCTATCTTGCCAGTCGCGATGATGCAGGGTTTCAATCAGAACTCAAACAACTTCTAGACAACTACGCCGGACGCCCGACACCGCTCTTTCACGCGGCGCGCCTCACGGAACACAGCGGCGGCGCGAAGATCTATCTCAAACGCGAAGACCTGCTCCACAGCGGCGCACACAAGATCAATAACACGATCGGTCAGGTGCTCCTTGCGCGACGCATGAATAAGCAGCGCATCATCGCGGAAACGGGCGCCGGCCAACACGGCGTTGCGACGGCGACTGTCTGCGCGCTGTTTGGCTTGAACTGCGTCGTCTACATGGGCGCGGAAGACATGCGACGCCAGGCGTTAAATGTGTTTCGCATGCAACTGCTCGGCGCGGAAGTGCGTGAAGTAAACGCCGGATCGCGCACGCTGAAAGACGCCATTAATGAAGCGTTGCGTGATTGGGTCACAAACGTTTCCGACACCTACTACCTGCTCGGCAGCGCGCTTGGTCCACACCCATACCCGCTGATGGTGCGTGATTTTCAGAGCGTGATTGGCCGCGAGGCGCGAAGGCAGATCGTGGAACGGGAAGGACGGCTGCCGGATGTTCTGATCGCCTGCGTCGGCGGTGGATCGAACTCGATTGGCTTGTTTCATCCGTTTCTCTCGGATTCGTCCGTGAAGATGATCGGCGTCGAGGCGGGCGGGTCCGGTGACGAGTTGGGCCAGCATGCGGCACGATTCAATAGCGGTGGCGGCGGCCGCCCCGGTGTGCTTCAAGGGACGATGAGTTACGTTTTACAGGACCAGCACGGGCAGGTTGCGTCGACGCATTCCATCTCCGCCGGGTTGGACTATCCGTCGATCGGACCGGAACACGCGTTCCTGCATGATGAGGGGCGCGTCGAGTACAGTTCGGTTTCGGATGGCGAGGCGCTCGAAGCGTTTCAACTGCTGTCGCAGCTCGAGGGAATCATTCCCGCACTCGAATCGGCGCACGCGGTTGCGCATGCGATCAAGGTGGCCGGCGCAATGCGACGCGAGCAGATCGTCATCGTGAATCTTTCCGGACGCGGTGACAAAGACGTCGATTCAGTGCGGGCATGTTTGGAGTCCAAATAGTGGGCCGGATCGAAGACGCCTTCAATAATCTCAAGCAAGACGGCCGCAAAGGTTTCATCCCGTTCATCACCGCCGGCGATCCCGACCTCGCAACCACCGAACAGATCCTGATCGAATTAGCCGGCGCCGGCGCGACGGTGATCGAGCTCGGCGTGCCCTTCAGCGATCCGATGGCGGATGGCCCGGTGATTCAACGCGCCTCCGAACGCGCGCTCAAAAAGAGTTTTGGTTTGGACGATCTGCTCGACATGGTCGCGCGAGCGCGAAAAAGCATCGACACTCCGATCATTCTCTTTAGTTACTTCAATCCGTTACTCCAGTTCGGTATTAAGCGCCTGGCGCTGAGCGCGAAAGACGCCGGCATTGACGGCGTTTTAGTCACCGACATGACGCCGGAAGAATCGGGTGCAGTAGCAGCTGAACTACGCGCTAACAGTCTCGACATGATTTTCCTGGTCGCGCCTACCTCGACCGACGAACGCTTGAAACTCGTCGCCAAACACGCGAGCGGTTTTGTCTACGCTGTCTCACGCGCCGGTGTGACGGGAACGCGCGAGACGATCAGTGTCGAAGCTGAAAAACTCGTGAGTCGCATGCGCCGGTTCACGTCGCTTCCAATCGCGGTCGGGTTTGGTATTTCAACTGCCGAACAGGTGAAGGACGTGCAGCGATACGCCGACGCGGTCGTCGTCGGCTCGGCGATTGTTGCCGAGATGGAGCGACTGTCGCACGCGCCGGATCTGGCGCCCGATCTTGCAAGGAGCATCGGAGAATTTGCGCGCGCACTGAATCGGTGAGATTTGTGTTATGCTCGGCGCACACAATCTCACATGTCGCAGAGAGGGCTGCGACGGAGTTAGTTTCCGAACCTCACCCTCTGGAAAATTAAGGCTGTTGCAAGTGTGAAACACTGTTCCATTCTCGCTCTGGATGTGCTATATTCTCGGCCCTTGAGGCCCGTTGAGGGACGACCAGCATATGCCCATTGAGAAGAGGAGCAAAGAAAGAGATGTATGCCATGGCAGATGACCGATTGAGTGCGGAGCGCGGCAGGGCAGTTGAAGCCGCATTGGCAAATATTGAAAAGAAGTTTGGCAAGGGATCGATTATGCGGTTGGGCGAACGTGAGGTTTCAGACATACCGGCGATCTCAACCACGTCGCTCAGTTTGGATGCAGCCGTCGGCGTCGGCGGCGTTCCCCGCGGACGCATCGTAGAAATCTATGGTCCTGAAAGTTCAGGCAAAACTACTCTCGCCCTGCACATCGTTGCCGAAGCGCAGAAAGCGGGCGGTGTCGCCGCGTACATCGACGCCGAGCATGCCATGGATGCTGACTATGCCGGAAAACTCGGCGTCGACATCGATCAGCTTCTGATTTCTCAACCTGACTCCGGCGAACAGGCGCTCGAAATCGCCGAAGCGTTGGTCCGTTCCAATGGCGTCGACGTGATCGTCGTCGACTCAGTCGCTGCCCTCGTTCCACGCGCCGAGCTCGATGGCGAAATGGGTGACTCGCTGCCGGGACTTCAGGCGCGTTTGATGTCGCAGGCGCTGCGCAAGCTGACGGCCATAGTCGCGCAGTCAAACACCTGCTTTATTTTCATCAACCAGATCCGCGAGAAGATCGGGGTCATGTTCGGCAATCCCGAAACGACCACGGGCGGCCGGGCCCTCAAGTTTTACTCGTCATTGCGACTCGACATCCGCCGTATCGGCGCGATCAAGGACGGCGATCGCGTGGTCGGCAATCGCACGAAAGTGAAGGTGGCGAAGAATAAGGTGGCGCCGCCGTTCCGCGAGTGTGAGTTCGACATCATGTACGGCGAAGGTATTTCGCGTGAAGGCGATCTGCTCGACCTGGCGGTGGTCCAACGCGCGGTGGAAAAG
>DATANW010000211.1:0-7300 GCA_036266055.1 Pyrinomonadaceae bacterium
GTGTTAGGCAGCCCTCGCGGCCAGGCCCAGTAGCGCGCCGGTGTGTCGCGCGATCATCAACTCTTCATTGGTTGGAATCACCCAGACGGAGACATTGCTGCGCGACGTCGAGATCTTCGACCGAGCTTCCTGGTTTGCGGCGGCGTCGATTTCTAAACCCAGCCAGGCTGACGCCTCGCAGATCCGCTGGCGTATCTCCGGCGAGTTCTCGCCGATCCCCGCTGTGAAAACGAGCGCGTCGATGCCACCGAGCACGGCAACCAAAGCGCCTATGGCCTTCGCCGCGGAATAGACGAAGTAGTCGACCGCGAGACGGGCAGCGGGTTCGGTCCGTCCGAGCAGATCGCGCATGTCGCTGCTGATTCCGGAAATGCCGAGCAGACCTGATTTCTTGTAAAGCAGCGTCTCGACTTCCTTCGCGGACATGTTCAGACCCTGAAACAGATGCAGCACGACGCCGGGATCGAGCGAACCTGGACGTGTTCCCATACAAAGACCGTCCAATGCCGTGAATCCAAGCGTGCTATCAACGCTTTTCAAATCGTTCATCGCGCACATACTCGCGCCACTTCCCAGGTGGGCCACCACTACTCGACCACGCGCGATCTCCGGCGCGCTTAACGGCAGAACGGAAGCGATGAATTCGTACGACAGGCCATGAAACCCATAGCGTTGCAGCCCTTGTTCGCGAAGCTCACGAGGCAACGGGATCAGTTCTGCAACGTCCGGTTGGCCACGATGAAAGCTGGTATCGAAGCACGCGACCTGCGGTGTATCGGGGAGACGTTCGAAGACTGCTTCTATCGCAGCGAGGTTGTAGGGCTGATGAAGCGGCGCAAGCGGAATCAGTTTGTACAGCTCGCGCATGACTTCGGCATCCACCACTGTCGGACCATTGAAACGCGAACCGCCATGGACCACGCGATGACCGACGCCCAACACGCGCGAACCGCCGTACATCGAACGGAGCCACGCGGCGAGTGCCCCAATCGCTTCACTGCCGTCGGCGGCGGCGACTTCGTGATCCGCCAGGGTCTTGCCGATTTCATCCTTGACCGACAATCGAGGCGACGTGCCGATGCCTTCGACCTGACCGCGCGATTCCAGGTGCCACATCTCTCCCGACGGCCGCTGGAAGACACAGAACTTCAGACTCGATGATCCGGCATTCAGCACGAGCGCATAGTCTTCCATTAGTTCACTCCTAACGGTTTTGCCCGGCGGGCATAGGCCACCAGCTTCGCCACGCCGCAACTCGCAATGCGCGACCGCACGCTGTCCGCACGACTCGTGAGAATCACCGGCACTTTCGCGCCGAGCACCATGCCCGCGCTGTCGGCATTCGCAAGAAACGTCAACTGCTTGGCGAGAATGTTGCCGGCTTCGAGGTCGGGCGCGAGCAGAATGTCAGGATCTCCGGCGACCAAGGACTTGATCCCTTTCGTCTCGGCGGCTTGCGTGCTGATGGCGTTGTCGAAAGCGAGTGGACCATCGAGAACGCCGCCTTTGATCTGTCCGCGTTCGGCCATCTTGCACAGCGCTGCGGCGTCGAGAGTTGCAGGCATCTTCGACGTCACTGTTTCCACCGCCGCGAGGATCGCCACCTTGGGTCTCTCGAGTCCGAGCGAGATCGCGAGATCGATCGCGTTCTGGCAGATATCGACTTTGTCTTCGAGCGTGGGAGCGATGTTGATTGCCGCGTCAGTGACGATCAGTACCTTGTGATACGTCGGCACGTCCATGATGAACACGTGACTGATGCGGCGTCCGGTGCGCAGCCCGCCCTCGCGCGAGACGATCGCCGACATCAGCTCGTCCGTATGCAAACTGCCCTTCATCAGGATCTCGGCTTTGCCCTCTTTCACGAGCTGGACGGCTTTCGCCGCCGCCCCGTGACTGTGTGGTGCATCGATGATCTCGAAACCGCTGAGATCGATCGCGGACGACTCCGCGACGTCCGCGATCCTGGCTGCCGGTCCCACGAGCAACGGGGTGATGAGTCCACGCTGCGCGGCTTCCACTGCTCCCTGCAAAGCCGAAGCTTCACAGGGATGCGCCACCGCGGTTGGGACCGGCGCCAACCCTTCACACCGCGCCAGTAATCTCTCGTATTTCCCTGTTCCGACCGCTGTTTGCATCTTTTATTTGTCCTTCGCTGCCAATCCGGTTTCCTTCAACAGCAACGTCAACACCACCGCAATCGCCACACCGATCAGCAGCGGTGAGAACGTGGTCTGAAAATCCCGCAACTCCAGTTGCGCCGCTCCGCCCGAGACGCCGGACAGCACCCAGCCGAACACTGGACCAAGCAGCGCGCTCAGAGTGAAGTTCAGGAAGTTCACGACGCCGGTGGCAGTGCCGCCAAACTGCGGCGGGTTAGCTTCTTTGATAACGGTGTAAGGCAACATCGCGGCGCCGGAAACGATGCCGGTGAACAGGCCCAGGAGGTATGGCGGGAGGATCCCCGGTGGTCCATAGAGGATCCAGGCCAAACAAGCGAACAGCGCGATGGCCGCGCCGGCGATCACCGGTTTACGACGCCCGATACGATCGGAGAGCAGGCCCAGCAGAGGACAGCCAATGATCCAGCCAAAAGGAACAGTGGCGGATCGCATCACGGCCGTGGTGTAGTCCATGCCGTGGGCTTCCTGAAGAAAGCGCACGCCCCAGATCATGTCGAAGATCGTCGTGGGTAAGAACATGAGTCCGGCGATCAGTCCGCAGAGAATCGATTGCGGATTCTTGAAAACAACGGCGAACGCGCGCGCGACGGCTTTGAAACCCTCACCCGATTTTTCTGAAGTCTCACTCGGGATTAGGAAAACAAGCGCGACGCCGATCACCAGTCCGGCGATGCCCATGCCGATCCAGAACTGGTGCCACGCGACCCCGGCGCCGATCAGTGGTCCAACAACAAACTGTCCGGCAGCGCCGCCCGCCATGCCGAACATTTGCGTCGCGCCGATGAGCGTGGCCGCTTTTGCCGGCGAGAAGTTTTTGGTCGCGATGTAGATCGCGCCGACGAGTGCAAACACACCGCCCGCGCCTTGCAGAAACCTGCCGATGCTCGCGACTTGCGTCTGGCCCGTGGCGAAAAGCAGAGCGCCGATGCCCACGACGGCCGCCGCTCCGGGCAACAGGCGGCGTGGTCCAAGGCGATCCATCGCCGCTCCGGCCACGAGGCTGAACGGCGAATAGCCGTAGTAGAAGAGGGCGACGATCGAAGCAACCGCCACCGGCGTGATCCCAAACGCATTGCTCAGCTCCGGCATCATCACTGCCGGCGCCGAACGCAGCGTGTACTGGTAGAAGTAATAGATCGCGGTGAGGACCCAGGCGGCTACAGCAATACGAACGCTTCTTTCAGTCCCCAATTTAGCGTCAAAATGTGTAGTCGCCTGGGCCATCTCTCACGTCGGGTGAACAAAATCGGGGTTACCGTTCGCCCCCTTTGGTCTTGATGTATTTGCTCTTGTCTAGTCCGGTAAGCTTCACCGGATCGAGCAGCTCCTTGATCTGTGCTTCGGTCAGGATCTTCTTTTCGCGAATGATCTCGAGTATGCCCTTGCCGGATTTATAGGCTTCGCCGGCAAGCTCGGTCGCCTTCTCGTAGCCCAGCACCGGATTCAACGCGGTCACGATGCCCACCGTCGTTTCCATGTAACGCGAGAGCACGCGTTCGTTGGTGGTGATTCCGTCGATGCACTTCGATCGCAGTAGATTGGAGACGTTGTAGAGCAGGGCCTGCGATTCCATGATCGCGACACCCGCCAGCGGCTCGTACGCGTTTAGCTGCAACTGGCCGCTGTGCGCAGCAAGTGTGACGCTGTAGTCGTTGCCCATCACGCGAAAGGCGACGATGTTCGTCACTTCGGGCACGACCGGGTTGACCTTGCCTGGCATGATCGACGACCCGGGTTGCAATGCGGGGAGGTTGATCTCTGCCAGACCTGCGCGCGGGCCTGACGTCAGCAGAATCAGATCGCTCGAGATCTTCGAAAGCTTGATCGCCACACTCTTTAGCGCTGACGAGTAAACGACGAACCCTTGCTGGTCCCAGGTCGCCGACAACATGTCCGTCGCGGGAACGATCGGTTTACCAGTCAGCTTTGCGAGATGCGCGGCGCATTTCTCCGCATAACCTTTTGGCGCGTTGAGGCCTGTCCCGATTGCCGTGGCGCCCATGTTGACCGCGTACAAGTACTTCTCCGAATCGCGAAGCAGCTTGATCTCGTCTTCAAGACTCGCAGCGAACGCGTGAAACTCCTGGCCCACGGTCATCGGCACCGCGTCCTGCATTTCCGTGCGGCCCATCTTCACGACCTCGAGAAACGCATCGCCCTTCAAACGAAAAGAACTCACGAGCTTTTGCAGCTCGTCGATTAGTCGATCGTTTCGCAGCAGGAACGCGACCTTCAACGCGGTGGGATACGAGTCGTTGGTCGATTGCGACATGTTGAGATCGTCGTGAGGCTCGAGAAACTGGTACTCGCCTTTCTTATGCCCGGTTAATTCGAGACCGACGTTGGCGATCACTTCGTTGGCGTTCATGTTGGTCGAGGTACCGGCGCCGCCCTGATACCAATCGACGATGAACTGATCGTGATACTTGCCTTCGCGAATGGCTGAGGTGGCTTTTTCAATCGCAGCCAAACGTTCAGGCTTCATCGCACCGACTTCGGTGTTGGCGCGAGCGGCGGCGAGTTTCACGATGGCCCAGGCTTCGACGAAGCCGGGGTAATGATTGATGAGCACTCCGGAGAGTTTGAAGTTCTCGAGCGCGCGGGCCGTTTGCACGCCGTAATAGGCGTCAGCGGGGATCTGCTTCTCGCCGAGAAGATCTTTCTCCGTTCGTGTTTGCTGCGCGCTGATGACGGCAGTAAAGACGAAAGACACGAGCGTGCAAACGGTCAGCAGCTTTTTCATTTCAATTCTCCAGCACCGGCGTCCACGTCTTGTCCGGATTGAACCGTTCGATCGCGCCGGCTAGTTCGGTGGTCTTTGGGCCAAGGTCTTTCTGATAGACCACGCCGTCGTGACTCACCATAAAGGTCTGCACACCGGTGACCCGGTATTGCGCAGGAAAAGCGATCAGCGCGAAGCCGCCGATCATCACGTCCTTCACAACAAAGTCCAGTTCGCCAAGCGGCGCGGCTGGTCCTTGTCCTTTCAGGACTTTGAAGAAGTAACCGTGAAATGGTTCGGTGCGCGACGAATAGCCACGCGCAATCGCCGCCGCCACTTTTTCGCCGATTGGTCCATCCCAGGTCCCGTCCGCGTTTTGCCACGCCAGACCGTCTTGTTTACCCGGCGTGCTGATGATGCGTTGCGCGTACTGGTTGACGCCCGACGTACCATGCTTCATCAACGCGTACCCGTGCTGGGCTTCGACGTAGCCGCGGCAGATCTGAATCGCGTCAAGTTCGTTACTGCCGATCCGGCGGTAGAGAATCTCGAGACGACCAGCGCGCGAGTCGAACGACCAGCCCCCCGGACCTTTCACGAGTGGCACCGGAAACGGCCAATCGTCTTCACCCACGTTCAAGAAGGCGCGTCGTGGGTTTTTTGGCTGGAGCGCGACGTTGTTCTTGGTGCGGGCTTCAGACGCGAACTTCTGCGCCACTTCGCGATCGCGCGCGGGTTCGCCGGTATGAATGATGTCGTAGCTGTCTGGTCCAAGAATGGCCAGCAACTGCTGCTCGTCATACTTCTCGGCTGCGTCGATCAGCGCGTTGGCCGCCTCTTCCGCAGTCGGAAACGGTTTGGCTTTGGTCGTTACGGTCGTTTGCGCGGAGGCCAGCGCCCCGCCCACTAAGAAGCAGGCCAACAAGCACAGTAGCGATAGACCCGTCGAGAAGATTCTCGAAACACGTGGATGCAAATTTGCGGTTGTCATATTGTTGCTCCCTTTCATTGCTCGTTACCTCCTTCGGCCACCGCCGCCACCGCGTCCGCCGCCGCCGCCACCGCCGCGTCCGCCGCCGCCACCACCGCCCATGCTGCGACCACCGCCGCCGCTGCTCCGACTACCGCCGCCGAAACCACCCATGCTCGACGAGCCGCGACTGCTGCTCGCGCGAGCACCTGCGCCGCTGCCACCGTAGTCACGTCCGAATCCGCCGCCCGAGCTGCGGGAGCCACTGCCGCTGGAGACGCTGCGATTACCAACGCGGTCACCGCTGGCGCCGCTGCCGCGGTTCGAACCGATACCGCTGCTGCGATCGCTGACGCCTGCGCGATTGCTGCTGCGATCGCCAATGCCACTGCTGCGATCACTCACACCACCGCGGTTGTTGCTGCGGTCGCCAACACCACCACGATCACCAACGCCTCCGCGATCGCCAACGCCGCCTCGATCGCCAACACCGCCACGGTTGCCGCGGTCGCCGACGCCGCCGCGGTCGCCAACACCACCTCGATCGCCTACACCGCCGCGATCACCAACACCGCCACGGTTGCCGCGGTCGTTACTGCGCAGGTTTCCACCCTGCCGGCCGATGTCTCTTTGCGCCGCACGTTGACGGTTCGCCAGCGAATCGCCTCGCGCACTGCCACCGAACCTGTCGGCAGTTCGGCGATCGCCGTACGGAGCACCGCCGCGATGCGCTGGATTGTGTTGCCACTTGCCGCCGCCGTTGACGCGATTGCCGCCCTGGATGTTGTTCACCCGGTTGCCGCCGCTGATGTTTGTGTTGCGATTGAAGTTGTTATTCATGTTGATGTCGACGTCACCGCCACCCCAACCACAACCCCAACCCCAGCCGCCGCCCCACGCAGCGCCCATGGCCCAACCCACGCCAAACGAGATCGCGCTGGCCGCGATCACAGCCCCGGTTGAAGGCGGGTAGTAGATGGGCGGGTAGGGATAGGCCGGCGCGCCGTAAACAACAGTCGGGTTGTAAGAAGGAACGTAAACGACCTGCGGGTTTGCCTGTTCGATCACGATCACTTCTTTGCTTTCAATGACCTTAGTCTCAACCTTTTGTTGCTGGTTGGACGCCAGGGCCCCGCTGTCCTTCGCCTTGTCGCGCATGCGCTGGATCGCGTCCATCACATCTTTCTGCTGCGCGAGAAACGCATTGCCGAGATCCGTGGTCCACTGAATGTCGTCCGACAAACGCTTCACCACGTCGGGCAACGGCGCCATCGCCTGAATGCTCGGATCCCACGGCTGTTTCTTCACCGCCTCGCTCAGCTTTTTCTGGTCTTTGACGAGATTCGGATTCTTTTCCAGCCATTGCTGAAGCTGAATGATCTCGAGCGGATAAGTGGACGCCACGAGTGTTTGACTCAGCAGGTT
>DATANW010000212.1:0-5847 GCA_036266055.1 Pyrinomonadaceae bacterium
GCCGGGTTTTGAAGTTTCGTTCGTCCCGCATAATCCGCGCCTGCCCGGTCCACTGCGTGTGTTGCAATCGATCAAGTACGTGCGAACGCTGGTGACATCGTTCGTCTATTGCATAAATCTGCTGCTACAGGTGCCGCGGCACGACGTCGTTCACACGTTCTCCGCGTCGTATCTGTCGTTCTTACTTGCGCCCGCGCCGGCGATACTGATCGGCCGTCTGTTCAAGAAGAAAGTAATACTGAACTACCGGAGCGGCGAGTGTGAGGATCATCTTCGCACGTGGCCGCGCACGTCCGTTCCAATCATGCGACTGGCGGATGAGCTGATTGTTCCGTCGCAATACCTGATCGATGTGTTTTGGAAGTTTGGTTTGCGCGCGACAGCGGTGGCGAACATCTTCGATCCGGAGCGCTTCAGGTACAAAGAACGCAAACCGTTGCAGCCGATCTTCCTGTCGAATCGAAATCTGTATCCGCTGTACAACGTTGCCTGTATCCTGCGGGCGTTTGCCAAGATCCAGCAGACTTACCCGGAAGCCCGGTTGATTATTGCTGGAGACGGCAGTCAGCGCCCATCGCTGGAGGCACTGGCGCGCGAGTTGAAACTCGAACACGTCGAGTTTCGCGGACGCGTTGCGCCGCACAAAATGCACGAGCTGTACGACGAGGCGCACATCTTTCTGAACAGTTCCAACATCGACAACATGCCCGGTTCGCTTCTCGAATCGTTCGCGACCGGCATGCCGGTAGTTTCAACGAGTGCCGGAGGAATTCGCTGCATCGTCTCCCACGAGCAGACGGGTTTGCTGGTACCGAGAAACGATCACGACGCGATGGCCGCATGGGCCATGTGTTTGCTCGAGTCTCCTCAACTTGCTTCGACCATCGCGCGGAATGCGTACGAGGAATGCGCGAACTACAAGTGGGACGCAGTGCGGGAGAAGTGGCTGGCCGCGTATACGCGATTGGCCGGCCGGGCAGAAACGAACAGCAGCGCCGTCGTCGCCGGACAGATGATTCATGACGATCTCCACTGACAACGTCGAGCGTTCGACCCGGAAACCGCCGGCAGTAACGGTGGTGATTCCTGTCTACAATGCCGCGCGCTACATCGCGCAGGCGCTGGATTCTTTGCAGGCACAGACGTTCAAAGATTACGAAGTGATCGTCGTCAACGATGGATCTGACGACCGCGAAGAGCTGGAAAGCATTCTCAGGTCTCATCCGCTTCCGCTGACCTACATTTCCCAGGAAAACAAGGGCGTCAGTGCCGCGAGAAACGCGGCGATCAGGATTGGAAGAGGAGAGTTTTACGCGCAGCTCGACGCGGACGATCAGTTGACGCCCGACTACCTGGAAGTGCAGCTCGGGATTCTTAAAGACAATCCGCAGGTCACTCTCGTTTATCCAAACGCCACGATCATCGGCGACGGGGCAACTTCCCGATTGGAGTTCATGGACGTATCGCCGTCGGAAGGCGACGTCACTTTCGAATCGCTGGTGCGACAGAAGTGCGTGGTCATGACGTGCGTGACGGCGCGCTTGAGCGCGATACGCGAGGCTGGAATGTTCGACGAGAGCATTCTCAGTTGCGAAGACTTCGATCTGTGGCTACGGATCGTTCAAAACGGCGGCCGCATCGTTTACCATCGACGTCCATTGGTACTCTATCGCCGGCGGGAGGGCAGTCTTTCGTCCGATCGAGCCTGGATGTCGCGTAATTTGGTGGCAGTCTATGAGAAATGCGCGGCGACGTTTCAGTTGACGCCCGGCGAAAGGGAAGTTCTTGACGAGAACCTGAATGAACAACGCGCGCTGCTCAATCTGTTCGAGGGAAAGCATGCGTTAAAGGCTGGCAAGACAAGCACGGCGCTGGCGAGTTTCGAGAAAGCAAACGCGCATCTCCGGCGGCAAAAACTCACCGCCGTCATCCTGCTTTTGCGGTACGTGCCGGGGTTGGTAAGCTGGGTCTACAAGGCACGTGAGAGTTCGCTGGAGAAGCAACCGAACCATAAACTAACAGGCATCGACAAACCGCGGACGCCTTCCTCATCAGAACTGGCGCGGTAAAGCATGTCCCCGATCGAACGCTGATGCGATTTGATGTAATCGTTCCGACCTACAATCGCCAGGACCTTCTTCCGTTAGCTTTGAACAGTTTGTTTGCGGCAGAGATTCCGGCGGGAGTTGACGTGACGGTTACCGTCGTCGACAACAACTCGACGGACGGCACGCGACAGGTGATCGAGTCGTTTCGCGAGCGGTTTGGCGAACGCATTCAATATTGCTTCGAAGTGCAACAGGGTCGATCGCATGCACTGAACGCCGGCATCGCGGCCACGAGCGGCGACCTCGTCGGCATAATCGATGACGACGAAGAGATCGATCTGAGTTGGTATCGAACGGCGATCGACGCCTTCGCTTCAGGAAACCTCGACTTCATCGGTGGTCCATACGTGCCGCGCTGGGCCAGCACGCCACCCGAATGGCTGCCGCGGCAATACGGCGGCGTCGTGGGTTGGGTCGATGGCGGTGACAAAGCAGTTCCATTCGATCGAGACTATGACGGCATTCTGATGGGTGGAAACGTTGTTTTCACGCGGTCGGTGCTGTCGCGAGTCGGACCCTACACGACCTGGCTCGGCCGCACCGACAAAGGCTTGTTAACTGGTGAAGATGAAGAGCTTTACGGCCGTCTCCTCGATCACGGCGCGAAGGGCATGTACCTGCCAAATCTGATCATCTATCATCACGTGCCGCCTGAGAGAGTGACGAAGAGTTACTTCCGACGCTGGTGTTTCTGGCGTGGCGTGTCGCTCGGGCTGCTCGATCGCACGCGGAAGCTGCCTTGCGCTTACCTGTTCGGAATTCCGCGTTGGCACTATCGAAACGCGCTGCGTGGAGCGGTGACGACATTGAAGCACGTTATCGTTAGACCAAAGGATCCGGCGGCGGCGTTCGCCGCTGAACTCGGCGTGTGGGACTGGCTGGGCCTGCTCTACGGACGACACTTTCACAAGGATGCTAACTTCAAACAGCCTTCGCTCGGAGTGCAGTTGGATGGCTAATGAGGTTAAAGGCGACGTCGACGTTTCGGTCGTCATTCCCACCTACAACCGGTCGGCGCTGTTGCGTGACGCAGTCAGAAGCGTGCTGGGCCAAAACTCTTCAAACCCGTTTGAGATCGTGATCGTCGACAATAATTCGCAGGACGATACGGAGACCGTTGCTCGTGCGCTCGTCGACGAACATCCGGGAAAGATCAAATACGTTCGTGAGACTGAGCAGGGCAACGCTCATGCGCGAAATCGCGGCGTGCGCACAGCGCGCGGCGCAATCATCGCGTTCATCGATGATGACGTCGCGGTAGAAAGCGACTGGCTCACGACGCTGTTGCGCGCACTCGATTCGCGCGCCGGTCTTTCGTTCGTCGGCGGAAGAGTGTTGCCGCAGTGGAGTGGACCACGGCCATCGTGGTTAACGCCGGATCACTGGTCGCCACTCGCTTTGCTCGATTATGGACCAGACGAGTTGGTCATCGAGGGCGACAGCCCGCGTGGTCTATTGACGGCGAACATCGCGTTTCGTCGGAGCGTGTTTGACGAAGTCGGATGGTTCTCGCCGCACTTGCAGCGAGTGAAAAATATCATCGGCTCGATGGAAGACACGGAGTTTCTGTTGCGAGTGTGCCGCAGCGGCAGGCAGGGCATGTATTTGCCGGAAATGATCGCGCGAGCGCCGGTCGAGGCGGAACGATTGTCCAAGACTTATCATCGCCGCTGGCACACGGGCCAGGGCCATTTCTATGCGGTGATGCGCGATCCGCAGTGGGAACGGTCCAGGTTCAGCGTTGCCGGAGTGCCGTCGCATCTTTACAAACAAACGCTCACGCATGGTCTGAATTGGCTGAAAACCATCGTCACTGGAAACGCTGACGCCGCCTTCACGCACGAGTGTCAGCTACGGTTCTTCCGCGGTTTTTACCGCGCCCGTGCACTACAGCGCCGCCGCCAAACCCCTCAAATCTAAGTAGATCCGGGATTCTTGCGGAACATTGCGGTTATCTTGTAATTCCACAGGCAGGGTTTACAGAGCACTTTTCACATGTTAGCTTCCCCAAGTCCTTGAGCGGCGTGCGGCGCTTTTGGACCACACCGACAAACGAATTACGAAAGGGCATTCGCTCAGCAGTTTCAATCGAAACGAACGGATTCGGAACTTCGGGAAGTTAACGACCGAAGTGTTTATCAAGAAGACAAATTAGTGTTTGCAACGCTTCTCTGAGATGCGGCAGTAAAAGTGTGTACCTATCTGTGTGCCCGGAAACCCTTGTTTGCAACAACCGGCCACACAGCTAACGACCCGAGTGTGTGAGTAAGGAAGAGTAATGAGGTTACGTGTTTTCTCCCTGTTAGCTATTATTCTGGGCTTTTTCGCGGTAAGTAGTCTTACACAACACAACGCACAAGCAGCGACGAGCACGCCGCTGCGAGTGCTCAGCTGGAACATACAGTTCGGACAAGGTACCGACGGCGTCACTAATTTCGATCGGATTGCGACGTGGCTCGCGCGGATGAACCCCGATCTGATCGCGCTTTGCGAAATGCCGCCGGACAACATTCCAACGCTCGTCTCCGCGTTGAATCAAAAGACGGGACGCACGTGGAACTCACATTTTGTTCCCAAGGCGCCGGGCATCGCGGAAGGTAACCTGATCCTTTCGAAGTACAGCTTCGTCGCCGTCGGTTCTAAATACCTGAGCTACACCCGATCGATTGCGCAAGCCACCGTCAACGTCGGCGGAAAAAACATCAACTTCTTCGCGACGCACCTCGATCACACGTCATCTGCATATCGTCAAACCGAGGCGGCCGAGCTCATTTCCTGGACTTCCGGCTTTGCTTCGCCGCGGATCGTGGCGGGCGACATGAACGCCGGGAACGACACCCCGGAGATTCTGTCGTTGCTCAGCGCGTATCGCGACGGTTGGGTCGATGCGCTGAACCAGAACACAGCGTCTGCCTATCCCGACAATCCTGTCTGGATGAACACGCGCACGCGTCGCTGGCGCATCGACTTCATCCTGTACGCGGCGGATGTGACCGCCATGACGACGAAGGACGCAAACATTCCCGACACGCGCGATCTGAGCAACACGAACGTCGTCATGACGCTGGGGACGACGGACGACAAAGGCGTCAGACCATCAGATCATAATCTGGTCGTCGTCGACTACGACGTTTGGACTGACTCCGCGACCGCGCCGCCACCGCCGACCGTGACGCCGCCAGTTATGCTGACCGTGCCGAACACGACCCGCGCCGTGGCAATTCATTCGGTCCGTTTCAACAGAGAGCCGTTCACCGTGACAACTCCGGTGAACCTGAGTTCCGATCTGCACACCAGGATCATGCTTTTCGGGGTAAATCTTGACTTACAGTCCGGCGAAACGCCGTCATCGATTACGGTGCGCGCTATCGATGCGCGAGGACAAAGTTACGATCTGCCCGTCGAACAGGTCGTGAAATTCCCGAATTTAAGCTGGTTATCGTCGTTAGTCGTGAGGTTGCCGGACGACACGTCGATCAATGGAGATCTGGCAATTACAGTCAGCTTGCGGGGTGCCGTAAGCAATACCGTGCGCGTTGCGATCCAAGCGCCTTGAGCGATTTTGGTCGAATCAATACTGCGCCCCAGGAGACGTAACATGATCTTTTTGTTGTTAACTCGTTACAAAGTATCCAAATTTTTGACACGGTACTGTCGCCGTGTTATCTTCCGCGAGTCTACGACGTGCGGACAAACCCGATAGTGGGAAATCTGGTCCGTTGGTTCGAACGTTGGCAGA
>DATANW010000213.1:0-11339 GCA_036266055.1 Pyrinomonadaceae bacterium
CGACTACAACGCGGTTTATCCCGCGAACTCGAAGTGGGACGACGGCACAGACATTCCCGCTGACACGCCGATCCTCAAGATGCTCGACAAGAACGGGAACCTCGTCTACACGGATCTCACCGCCATCATTACTGGTCCAAACGCCGGAAGATTTCCCGGCACGACCGGCGTAAACAACCCCGAACCGCCGTGTAACGCCGCGAACAACGGCAGCGGTGCGTCCGATCCGCTGTTCTGCGCGAACCCCGCCGCGCCCGATCGCAAACAGCCGTATCGTGAAGTGACGATCATCTACCACGAAGTCGGCCAGGTCGCGACGCAAGCGTTTCCGGTGTTCACCGATCCGCAAATGGCGAGCACCGTCAACGCCGGTTTCGACGGCTTCGCGATCAACTTCGGAACGGGTGGCATCGGTGCAGAGGTTTATGCGAACCGCATCGGTGTTGGACCGATGGGTGGCTGCGTAGATTGCAAGTTTGAAGAGTTCTTCCTGAGCGCGTGGTCGGTTGGCGACCCGGCGATGCTGGTCGATCGTCCAGCTAATTCGAGCGTGTTGCCGGCGTTTGCGTCGTTACCGCCGTCGCCGCCGGTGCCCTCGAGTCCGCCGTCACCGCCCGCGCCGGCGCCCGTTCTCTGCACCAGCGCGCAACTCGGCGATACGGGCACTCCCGATCCGAATTGCGCGAACGCCCGCGTTCCTACGACTGGCGGCGCGTATACGTTGGCGCCGCTCGTGAAAGCGACGAAGGCTTATTACCCGGACGATCCGTCGAACGTCTATCACAGCTACATCAACGATCACCTCAAGTTCCGGATTCATCACGGCGGCACGGTTGCGACGCACGTGCATCACCAGCACGCGCACCAGTGGCTGCAATCGCCGAACAGCGACGAGAGCGCGTATCTCGACAGCCAGATGATCAGCCCGGGCGCGAGCTACACGCTCGAGATGACGTTCAACGGCAGCGGCAACCGCAACAAGGTGGTCGGCGACTCGATCTTCCACTGTCACTTCTATCCGCACTTCGCGGCGGGCATGTGGGCCATGTGGCGAACGCACGACACGTTCGAAGAAGGATCGACACTAGACCAGAACGGCCTACCGGTCCTCGGCACTCGCGCGCTTCCCGATGGTGAAATCAAAACCGGAACACCGATGCCCGCCCTCGTGCCGATGCCGACGCTGCCGATGGCGCCGATGCCGTCCGCAGTGTTCATTCAAAACGGACAGATCGTTTACGGCACGCCGGGCCCCGGAGCGGATCCGACCGGCGCGAACGTGAAATCCAACCCCGGTTTTCCATTCTTCATTCCCGGCGTCGCCGGCATGCGCGCGCCGCACCCGCCGTTTGATTTCGCCCCGGATGGTTCCGGCGGTTTCCTCGATGGCGGACTGCCGCGCCACGTCGTAACGGGCGGCAGCATCGGCTACGAAAAGCACGATCAGTTTGACTGGAGCAAAGACTTCGCTACGATCAATGCGAAGCAGTTGCCCGAGACAGGCACGAACGTCGAGACCGTTGCCATCAACTTCTTCAAGCAACGTTGCTACGCGTCGTTCCTGCCGGACGGCACGGCTGGTTCCTGCCCGTCGACTCCGGTCGGTTCGCCGAACATGACGCAGAACACGCCGCCGACGGGTTTCATCGTGAATGGTTTGCCGCTTGGTCCACAGCTCGGCGCTCCGTTCGCGGATCCGGGCGTTGACGACAACGGCAACGCGCTCAACATCGATCCGGTTACAAAACAGCAGCGCATCCGTCGTTACAAAGCCGCGGCGATCCAACTCAACGTCAGGCTCAACAAAGCCGGCTGGCACTTCCCGCAGCAACGCATTCTCACGCTGTGGAACGACGTGAAGCCAACGATGCAATACACGCCTGGTGGTTCCGGCCGCGCGCCTGAGCCACTGTTCTTCCGCGGAAACTCCGGCGACATCATCGAGTACTGGCACACGAACCTCGTCCCGAATTACTACCTCGTCGACGATTTTCAGGTGCGCACGCCGACCGACATCATCGGCCAGCATATTCACCTCGTGAAGTTTGACGTCACTTCGTCAGACGGCGCCGGCAACGGTTTCAACTACGAAGACGGAACGTTTAGTCCCGACGAAGTACGCGAGATACTCCATGCGATCAATACTGGTGGTTCATGGAGTGCCTGTCCCGGATGTTCGTCAAGCACGCTGACACCGAAAGCGCCGCCGGCTGAAATCTGCGCCGGACCAAACCCGCCCGCACAGTGCGCGAACGCCTGGATGGGCGCGCAAACTACCGTGCAGCGCTGGTATCTCGATCCGGTTGTCAACAGCCAGAACCTCGATCGCACGCTGCGCACCGTGTTTACGCACGATCACTTTGGTCCATCGACGCACCAGCAGGCAGGTTTGTACGCTGGACTTGTCGTCGAGCCTAAAGATTCATTATGGCGCAGCGCGGAAGATGGTAGTCCGATGGGTGGAGGCACGATCAGCACGCCGCCCGTGCGTCCTGACGGTGGTCCAACGAGTTGGAAAGCCAACATCGTCACGACTAACGCGCAGGACAGCTATCGCGAGTTCGTGCTCGAGTTTCAGGATCTGCAACTCGCGTATGACGCAGCCTCCAAGACCGCGCCGAATCCAGCCAAGAACATCGGCTGGCGCGATCCGAATCACGCGATCAACGCCACTGTGTTCCCCGAGTTCAATGAAGTGCGGCCACGACTCGTTAGCACGGGCAACATCACGCCCATCACGGGTACGCAATCGGTGAACTACTACAACGAGCCGCTGCCGTTCCGCGTAGGCGCCGCGCAGGACCTGTCGTACGCCTACGACAACGCCTCGGCGAAGATCGCCAATCCGAACTTTGCACCCGATCCGTTCACGCCACTGATGCGCGCCTATCAAAATGACAACGTTCAGGTCCGCACGCTGGTCGGCGCGCACGTGTTTGCCCACCAGTTCAACCTGATGGGACCAACCTGGTTTGCCGAACCGTCGTGGGGAAATTCCGGTTATCGCAGCAATCAGCCCATGGGCCTGTCAGAACACTTTGAATTGCAATTCAGAGTGCCGTTATCGTCCGCGCCATTGGCAACCTCGAGTCCGGTTCGGAAGTGTCCGGACGGGATGTCAGGCGTAAACTGCGTCGACTATCTGTACAGTCCGAGCTTTGACGAAAACGGGTTGGCCCAGGGACTGTGGGGCATCTTCCGGTCGTATGATCCGACTGCAAGCGCGACGAGACTGGCCGCGTTGCCGAATAATCCGATCGGTGCCGGCGCGAACGTTTCGTACTCGACTTGTCCCGCTAATTTACCGGCCTCGCAACGACGTACTTTCAACGTCACCGCCGTGACTTCGCAGCAGGCGTTGTCGAACCAGGCGCAGGCGCCGGGCCAGTTGGTCTTCAACGATCGGGGGCCGGCGTCAGGTTTCATCAGCACGCTCAACGGCATCATGTACGTGCGTTCTGAAGATCTCAACGCGAATGGAACGCTGAAATCCGGCGTGCCAATCGAACCGTTGATCCTGCGCGCGAATGCCGGCGATTGCATCGAGGTCAACCTGACGAACGCGATCAACCCGAATTCGCGCATCTTCCAGAAGAACTTCAACTGGCCATCGCCTTACAACGGCAAGTTCAACTCGAAGGCTTCGAAGTTTGTCGGTTTGCATCCGCAACTTCTGAGTTACGACGCCTACACCAGCCAGGGTCAGAACATCGGCTGGAATCGGCAGGGAGCAACGGACCAGTTGGCGGCGTTCGGCAAGACAGTCAAGTACACGTGGTACGCGGGTAAGATCGACCGCGCCGCGAACGGCGACTTGAACCATACGGCGGTGGAGTTTGGTGCGCTCAATCTGTTTGCCTCGGATCCGATGTTCCAACACCCGAACGGACTGTTTGGTCAGATGATCATCGAACCGGCCGGTGCGACGTACAAATGCGGCGATATCGGCAGCAATGTGGGGTGCGATCCGGCTGATAAACCAACCTCACGTGCCTCGGCGACGATCACCGTTGGAAACACCAGCTTCCGCGAGTTCTCGGTGATGATCAGCGACGCGTTGATTACCTCGTCGACTTCCAGCGCGATCAACTATCGCACGGAGCCGAAGAGTCAACGCTACCTGAACTCAGCCAAAGACTTCTCGTGCATGACGTCGGACTTGTTGGCCCAACCGGGTTCGAGTCCGTCCGTCGCGATTGGTGAACCCAGGACGCCGATCTTTACCGCGTCCATCGGCGACCACGTGCGGTTCCGCATGACGCACCCGATGGGCACGGGCGACTCGCAAGTGTTCACGATTCACGGTCACCAGTGGCAGCGAAATCCTTATCAGAACAACTCGACAATCATCGGCAGCAACAATCTTTCGCAATGGCTTGGATCGCGCGATAACCACGGCTCGAGTGATCACTTCGATCTCGTGATCGACAAAGCCGGAGGCCAGTTCGGGAAGAAAGGCGATTATCTGTACACCGCCTACCTGCCCGACCAGGCTTTGCTTGGCGCATGGGGCCTCTTCCGAGTTGTGGATCCCCCGACGCCCGGGAACCCGCGGTTTGTTCGCAACCCACTTCCCGTAAGCCAGGCACCGAATGCGGTTTGCTCGGATCAACAGAAGACGGCGCCGGCAGCAGCGCCGCGTCCGCCGGTTCTGAACCTGGACCAACGTTTCCGCCGTGCACCGCTTAACCCGAGTGGTCGGCAATAAGCGCACCCCGCTTACGGCGCGCCCGCGCGGGCGACTAATTGATATCTCTCACCCTAAGGAGGAAGTTATGGCCGGCAAGACAAAAGCCAAAGGGGGCCCAAGAGGGGGCTCCCCACAAGCCAAGGACAAACCTAAGCCTGATGGCAAAGGTGACAAAGGCGGCACTGGCGGCAAAGACGGAAAGGAAGGAAAAGGCGACCAGTACGGCTACGGCAAGTACGGCAAAGGTAAGGAAGGCAAAGACAAGAAAGGCAAGCCTGACAAGAAAGACAAGAAGAGTAAGGGCAAGGACAAAGGTGATCACTACTGGTCCGACACCGTCGCCATCATCCTCAAACGAGATTGCGCCGAAGCCCTGTACGCCGCGCTTGTTGTTGCCTTAGGCACGTTGCCCACCCCGAAGAAGAAGAAAAAGAAGGACAAGAAGAAAGATAAGAAAGACAAAGGCAAAGATAAAGGCAAAGATAAGGGGAAAGATAAGGGCAAAGACAAAGGCAAGGATCAGGGTAAGGACAAGGGCAAACAAGGTAAGACTTAGCGAGCCCGGGCGAAACAATCTTGATGAAATCCGTGTCATCTGTGTTCTCTGATGGAGGACACAGATTCACTATCGATCTCGTTGACGAATTCCTCGCTCATCGCACCTACCAACACGCGTTTTGTCTGAAGCTCTTCGAGCTGGGTAAGAACCCGTCAGTGTCGTGGGAGGTTCGCCGGCTGGCGACGCTCATGGCCGAGCACCAGATTCTGAAGCTTCAGCCGGACCAGCTCAACGAGTTTGACGGCGTGCTTTGTGAGTTGCGTCTGAAGCGGCGCGGTTTGCAGCACCCGATCGCGGCTTCGGTGTTGCGAGAAGGTTACTCGACGACTGAGTTTCGCGCGTTTGTCGTCGAGTTTTTGCGGCGGCTCGCGCGTAACGATCGCGTGCACCGGAGAGTTGATGGCGTTCGGAGTGGTCTGCGAAAGAAGGCGAGCGAAGATGCAGTTCGTGAGTTTATTGAACACTCGGGGCGCGACTGCAAACTGACGCTCGCTCGTTACCTGTTCACGCCCGACGACGTTATTCGCGAAGTGCTGCGGCATGTGATCGTGACTGATGGCGTGCGCGACGTCGACGTTTCGCAACCGCGATTTATCGACGCTGAAATCAAGCACAACGTCGCGATGTTGCCGGAGTATGAAGCAGGCATCCTCCGACGTCTCTGTGCCGGGTCGAAGGTTTATTGGGTTGCGCCTGGTACCAGTTCCGCGATCAATTCGCTGGTTGAGTATCCGCTCTCGACGGTCGTGCTGGTGATTAAGCCGCCGGGCAGCGAAGTTGAGTTTGAGTTGAAACGCGCCGGGCGCAAGGGCGCTAATGCGTTAGGCGTGGTTTTTAAGCGCAATGGACGCAACGTTCCTTCGTCCCACCGCTTGGACGGTGGCAGCATGCAGTGGTTGTTGCGGTATGAGGCGCGGAGCGGATCGAAGATGAGTTCGATCTTTCGATTGGTCCATCGGGTTGACGCGCCGCTGCCGGGTTACATTGCGCGCAACACCGTGTATTCGATTCCCACGCGAAACGGGACGTTGGGATCGGCGCCCGCGTTCAGATACTTCACCGAGCCGCATGTATTCGGTGACGGTCGGTTTCCGGCGATGCGCGCGGCGATGAAGGAAGCGGTGAAGGTTTACGAACGTGATGAGGGTGAGAACCTGCCCGCCGTCGGTGGTGACATGGGGATGACGGCAGAGTTTCTGAGTCACGTCGCGCCGGCGCAGTCGATTTTGTGTGGGACCAGTTCGTTCCGGATCGACAAGGTTGCCGGTTATTTGTCGAGTGAAGGTGCGGAGAAATACTTCCGCGAGTATCAGGAGTTGTCGTATTCCGCGGACGAAGCGCGTCGATTTGCGGACGAGTTGTTGGACGAAGTGTTGGGTGTTTACGTGCCGCCGTCTGGTGCTTTCAAGAGCTACGGACGTTACGTCGATAGCGCGTTCGCAATGCCGGTAAATCGCGAGCGCGCGAATAAGATCTTCTTGTCGCTGGTGCGGCAGATCGCGGAGCTCTGGGGTACGGTGATGGGGATTCGCGGGCAGTCACGCGGCGAATCGTTTGTCGGACGGAATGTTGGGTTGCGCAGTGTCTGGGTTGATGGACGGTGGCGAGTGAAGTTGATCTTCATGGACCACGATGCGTTGACGCTGCCGGACGACGAGATAGGACACTTCTTTGCGCAGAACGCGCTGCCGGGAATGTTGCTCGATGAGCGTCACATCTGGGGCAAGGCGAATCCGGCGCTGTTTCCGACGAGCCTGGTCGGGTACTTGATCGGTATTTACCGCATCGATGCCGCTCTGGCGGCTGAAGCTCAATCTATCGCCGAGACCGAACTGCGCGCGGCTTACAAGAAGACTCAACACGCTGTGATGACCGATCGCAAGCTGCGCGCGTTTGTGAGCGACGTCTTTGTGAGCCGGCTCCTGGATTGGGACAACTTTGCGGCCGGCTACCTGCGTGGCGATCACCATCGGTCGGCGTGGAAGAAAGAGATGAAGCGCATGTTCGCCGCGAAAGACTACGAAGCGGACGCTTTCGATTACTACACGGAAGCTTGCGATAAATACCGCGGCTTCCTCGAACGCAACGCGTTCCTTTACATGCAATGATCGATTCATACGAACAGCATGGAATTGTGTTTCCAATCCGTGTGCTCTCCGAGTCGGAAGTAATCGCGTTTCGGTCGGAACTTGTTGCGATTGCGCAAGAGAATCAGCGCCGGTTGGAGAATTTGCACCTGTCGTATCCGTGGGCGTGCCGGTTGGCGAGTCATGAGAGGGTCTTGGATGCGGTGGAGAGTCTGATTGGGCCGGACATTCTGATCGACGGGAATCTCGTCTTTTACAAACCACCGCATGATGCGGGTTATGCGTCATGGCATCAGGACAGTGTCTATTCAGGATGGCATTTGACGCCGTCGGTTTCCGCTTGGATTGCGCTGACGGTTAGTGAGCCGGCGAATGGGTGCATGCGCGTGATTCCGGGCACGCACAAACAGGGAGTGCTCGAACACGACAACGTGCAGGATCCGAATCTGCTCAACAAACGTGGCGAACGTTTGCGAATGGACGTCGACGAGTCGCAGGCGGTCGACGTCGTGCTGAAGCCGGGTGAGATGTCGCTGCATCACACGAACATCGTTCACGGATCGAATCCCAATACCTCCGACGGGCCACGCATCGGATTCATCGTGCGTTTCGTCACTAACCTGAGCACGAATCGCGATCGTCCCGTGATGCGAGTGCGGGGACACGCGGATTGTAGTCACCTGCGATTGGTTCAGCCGCCTGAGAGTCGCAGCGCGTGATTCGGTGAGTGAAATATGTTTTTTACTGGTCGACGCGTAAACAAGTGATACCGCTCGTTCTTTGAAAAGCGATTCTCAAGGATATTGATGCCCCTCGTGATGCGACTTCGGCGTAGCGCGTCTGTCTGTTCAGGTGTGAGTTCAATCACTTTCGAGAAGCCGGTGGCAGCGTCGTACTCTTCGCACATGAGTAAGTTCGCGCGGATATCCATCGCCTCGAGATAGACGTCGTCGTCCAAAACGAGGCGGAACTCTTTCTCAGAAAGCGTGTTACCTATATTGATTGAAGCGAGTGGCGCAAAGTATTCGCGATAGTAGTCGACGAGGAAGTCCAGGTTTTTAGAACCGGGAGCGATGACGATTTCAGTTTGGCTCAACAGGTGGTCGATGTGAGCACCAAAGAGGACCAGCGATTTCTCGAGATACCAATGATTCTCGAATCGCTGCTGGACGTCTGAATACTCCGATTCGACCCAAACGAGATTTGGCACGAAGCAGTAACAATTGAACCGTTCCTGGAGCGCGTAGTTGTTCATGTCGAGCACGTGCTCGGTCCGGCTGTTCAGCTCGATGAACGCGTCGAACACGGTGTTTCTGATGGCGTAAGCAAAGGTCGAATTCGCTTTTGTGACGCGAGCGATGTGTTCAGTAACCCTGACAGGTTCGTCTTTGTGCAGCGCGCCGAGGAAAAGCATGTCCCAATCAGGGGGCACCTCCTCGATGAACGTCGCAAACTTTTCTTTGAACTGAGGATCGAACATCGCGTCGTCCTCGAAGATCAGCACGCTGGGAGCGCCCGCATCGCGAGCTTCGCGAACGGCACGCACGTGACTTTGCAGACAGCCATACGCGCCGCGCGTGTGAATCCAGTCATGAGGCAGCGGCGTCATATTTCCATCGATCGCGGACACGCGCTGAACGTCACGTATGTCGTGGGCCGCGAAGGCGCGCTGCATTCGCTGCCATCGCTCAGGTCGTCGATCGAGGTTAATGCATACCTTTAATGGAAACACGGGTTGCACGGATTACACGGATTGTAACGATTTTATTGACGCTTGGGGAACCGTCTTCTAAACTGCTCCCCAACTCACTGCACGGACGAAAAGATGGTCTCCGTTCTCACTCACGCACAACTGGCTGACTACGAGGAGTTCGGGTTCCTGCACTCGATCCCGATTCTCTCGGCCGACGAAGTGCATGCGTTTCGCGCCGCGGTCGAGCAGACGTGCGCGGCGATCGGCGGCCGCGTGACCCGACTCGATGGTCCACATCTTTACTTTCGCTGGGCGTGGGCGTTGAGCACTCACCCGCGCGTGCTCGACTGCATGGAACAACTCATCGGTCCAAACATTCTGCTCAAGTCGACCCGTCTATTTTACAAGTTTGGTCAAAGCGCTTCATTCGTCGGTTGGCATCAGGACGGCATCACCGAGCGCGTCCAAGAGGCGTTCGTGCCGGCGATCTGGTTGGGACTGACTGAGGCTACCGCGGAGAACGGCTGTTTGCGCGTGGTGCCGCGATCGCATCGACTCGGTCTCGTGCCGCACGCCGATCGTCCCAATCCGAACAACCTCACTACGCAGGGTCTGACAGCGCAGGTGGAGATCGATTCGCCGCACGATATCGTGATGCGCGAAGGCGAGATGAGTCTGCATCATCCGTTGATCCTGCACGCCTCGAATCCGAATCAATCCGAAGAGTCGCGCGTCGGTTTTTCCGCAACGTATTCGACGCCGGCGTTGACGGCCAGCAGAACGGCGGTCGCGTGGGTGCGCGGCGATGGACCAAGGGACCGCTTTACGATCGTTGACGAGCCGCCGGAACGTTCGCTGGCAGATGCGATCGCCGCGTATCGCGCGGGCAATCACCAGATGCTCACCATGTGATGTGATGATTCTAAGTGTCGTTATACCAACCTGGAACCGGGCGCATCTTGTGTGCGAAGCGATTAACAGCGCGTTGAATCAGCGACCCTGTGCGGTCGAAGTGATTGTTGTTGATGATGCATCAACCGACGACACAGCGGGGTTGATAACACGGACTTATGGGGAATCGGTTCGATTGTTGAGGTTGAGTAAACCTGGAGGCGCGGGCGCCGCGCGCAATGCCGGTGTTGCGATCGCGCGCGGCGAACTGCTCGCTTTTTTGGATTCTGACGACGTGTGGTTGCCGGGAAAGCTCGATGCTGAGTTGCGCGTGTTCGAGCGATTCCCGGATGCGGAGGCGGTTTTGTCAGACAGTCAGAACTTCTTCGAGCACCAGCCGGACGGCGAAAGCCGGTTTGCGCAGAACGGTTTGCTGGCCGCGACTGGCGGTGAGGTGCGTTGGGCCAACGAGTGTGACTGGTTGTGGACCAACAGCACGAACACTGTTCACACTTGCTCGATCACCGTCCGCCGTGAGTCGTTGAGCCGAATAGGCGCGAAGTTGTTTGCGGAGGATCTCGATTGTTGTGAAGATTGGGAGTTTCAGATGCGCGTTTGTCATCTGTGCCGCGTCGTCGTGCTGCCGAAGATACTGGCACATGTCCGGCGGTTTGATGATGACTCGCGCAACGGTCGCGGCATTCCGGGACGTACCACCACGAAAGATCAGGAGCTGATCCTGTTGCGCGATCGGCTGACGGTGATGCAACGCGCGACGTGGTTAAAAGATCTTCAGTGGCCACTCGCAACGGAGCTCGACCGCTTTCGGGCGGAAACGGCTACCAGGCTTTCTGAATTACACGGATAAGGCGGATGAATATCGAGGAAGTTCACGTTTGGCGCGGCACACCGGAGCAACGCGCACTGCGCGCGCAGGCGATCAAGTCCGGTCAGTTCGCTTATTTCGACGAGCAACTGGACCATCCTGACTGGCGCGACAAGTTGGTGCTCGACTTCGGCGGCAATCGGGGAAACATCCTGCTGAATCCCGCTTGTCAGATCCGGCAGGGCGATTACTATTGCGTGGACGTAGTCAAAGACGCCGTCGAAGAGGGACGCCGCATGTTTCCCGCGGCACACTGGGCGCACTACGATCGCTACAACTGCTCATTCAATCCGGACGGCGTCGTCGATCTCGCGATTCCGGATTTGGGGACCGAATTCGACATCATTCTGGCGTACTCCGTTTTCACGCACACGACGCTGGAGGAGATGCTCGATCTGGTTTCGCAATTGCGCGCGCAGCTTGTGCCCGGCGGAAAGCTGGCGTTTACTTTTATCGATCCGCATTGGCAGGGCAATCTCAGATGGCGTCTGGAGCGTTCACAAGCCGCAGATATCGAGAGTTTGCTGAATCAT
>DATANW010000214.1:0-2303 GCA_036266055.1 Pyrinomonadaceae bacterium
TGCGCATGTTGAAGCAGGAGAAAGACGAGTGGAAGGATGATTACCTTGCGGTTGAATTGCTGACCCTGCTCTTCGGCTCCCATCCACCGACCGAACAGCGTTCGCTGGCCTTCGCCTGGGAATCCAACTTCGTGAAGATGCCGAAGAAAGACTCACACTATGCTAGCCCCGCGTTCGACGAAATGAAATCACGCCTCGCCGCAATGTCGAAGAAGAGTTGAAGCCTTCTTAGACTCGTCGCTTCCATCGTCGATCGTGCCGCGCAGCATGCAGCACGGCTGCAACGACCACAATATTCTGTTTGTGTATGACTTCGTAGATGACTCGGTAAGGAAAGCTCTTCGGATAGCGCCAGCGAATGTTCTTACGCGGATGCCGGCGGCAATGTAGCAAAGGGTTGACCGTGAGTTCGTCTAAGACGGTCAGAAATTCTTCGATGAATCGGTCACCAAGGCCCTGGCTGTGGTCGTCATACCAGGCGGCGATCTCGATAACATCATTTTCTGCTTCAGGTCGTGAGACAACCTGCCAGGTCATTACTTCGTTCGTGATCTCAGACGTTTCTTTACTGTTGTCACGGGCAATGATGACGTTGGATCAGAATGGTGGGCGGCGAGCCGCGATTCCACAAGACTCTCCTCCGCAGGGGACATCGGAGGATCATCCAATTCAATGACGCGGCGAATGAGCAGCTGACGTTCTTCGAACGTGAAACCGGGGAGCGCCTGAAGAACCTGAGATAAGCTCATGCCGCGAGTTTAGCGTTAGACCAAATTCTTTTCAACAGACACTTTCACGCATCTGTCACGTCTGGATCATCTCTTACGGTTCGCCAGGAATTGTTTTGCCTCGGTCATCTCTGGTCGGGGGGTGTCGGCGTCGCGGGAGAGGTTGAGAAGTCGTTCGTAGTACAGGCGCGCGGATTTGTTGTTGCCGGCAAGACGCGCAGCGCGGGCGGCGCCGTAGACGGCGTTGAAACGATTCGGCGTGCTGCGAAAAGAAACTTCAAACTCCTGCAATGCCGCGCCCGGTTGCTTGAGCTCCAGCAATAAGTCCGCGAGCTGCTCGCGAGCCGGTAGCAGTGCTCCCGGCGTCACCGGGTGTTTGTCAGTAGCATCATCCAGATCCGCTGCCGCTCGCAGCAATCGCAACGACTCCTCAGTCTTACCTTCCGCAAACGCCAACCATGCAGACCCAACCTGACGCTCGATCTCAACCTGTTTCGCCCAATCGTAATCACCCTTCACTTCCGTGAGCGCTTGTTTGATCTTACTCAACTCATCGACCTCGCGCCGCGCCGACACGGTGTCGCCACTGCGCGCTGCTCCGATCGCACGCGCGTAATGAATGTGGGCTTTGGCCCACGGAAAGCGCTGCAACAACAAGCTGCTCAACTGTCCGTCAGGAAGCGCGAGCTTAGCCGCTTCGGTCCACTGACGTCGCTCGAGCGCATAACGCGCGGGAATAGCCGTGTATGCATAAGCCACTTTGAAGTTTGGCGGATCCGCTTTTTGAATCTTATACAACTCATCAAGTACGCCGGCTGCGTGTTTGTCCTGCGCGCGCTGGAGGTATGCATACTCGAGATAATCCATCGCGTGAAATTGTTCATCCCACGCGCCCGACATGTGGTTTCGCATAGCGAAATTCTTCGCCGAGCTATGAGCATCGAGATTGGAGCGAATGGCGTCGGCCCACAAACCGAGACGCGTAAAGATGTGCGAAGGCATGTGCTGCGCATGCGCTGACGCCGGCGCGATCTTCGCGTAACTGCGTGCGGCCGGCAGGGCCAGTTGGGCCAACGCAGGGTAGTCGTAACTGTGAATGAGGTAATGTGCAACTCCCGGATGGCGCGGCTCGCGCGCCAAAACACGATTCAGAATCGCAGCCGCCTGCTTTTCCCGCGCGTAAGTTTTATCGGGCGATATCATGCCGGTAGCAATCAACGTCAGGGCGTAAAACACAGCGGCTTCGTCGTCTTTTGCGTTGCTCGCTGAAACTTTTTTCATCGCATCGCTATAAGCGAACGCGCGCTGTCGATGATCGAGTTTGTCGTAGTCTTTGTAAAAAACTTCGATCGCCGCAAGGTAACCCTGCTCGCGTGCAGTCTGCGCCCCGGCGGTCTTTCCTTTTTCGACAGCGTCCCAACCTTTCTTCAACTCCGCAGCACCTGGCGGCGCCCAGAGCGGGTGGTAGTTGCTCATCGCGATTCCCCAGTACGCCATGCCGCACTGCGGATCAGCCACGGCGACTTCCGTGAAGGCCTTTTCCGCTTCGTCGTACTCGAACGAATGAAGCCAGGC
>DATANW010000215.1:0-2592 GCA_036266055.1 Pyrinomonadaceae bacterium
CTTCTCGGTCTAACTTTAGTCAATTAAAGCCACAGATTTGAGACGGATTTCAACCGGATTGCAAAGAATCCGTAATGATCCGTGATAATCTGTGGCCTTTGTTATTGCGATACAGTGGTGATTCGATGAAGAATCCCGAACGCTATTGACTTGCTCCCCATTGAAGTTTTAAGAGAGTGCATCCGCAAAAATTTGTGAGCGGGAGGCGAGGCGAGACTCGCCGTGTTAGCGAGAGACGAACGCGCGGTAAGGCACGCGTTCAAATGGTTACTTAGCTTCTAAGGAGATAAATCGATGGTATTCACTAAACATAAAATGTTTGCCCCGGCAGTGCTTACTACCTGCCTGTTAGTCTTCTCAGCCTCCCCAATCCTGGCTCAAGATACAACCAACCCCGCCGGCTCACGCACTGTGACCAGCGGCCAGAAAATGAAACTCAAAGGTGTGGTCACCCGACGTGATGCGGATACTTTCACCGTGCGTGACATGAATGGTGTGGATACGGTTGTGCGCCTGGACGACAAGACCAGCGTAAAGACTAAAGGTGGGTTCCTGCGTAGTGGCAACAACTATGCACAGACCAGCATCCTCCGTGGCCTGAACCTCGAGATCGAAGGACGAGGCAATGGCTCCGGTGAATTACTGGCAGAGAAGATTCGCTTCAACGAATCAGACATGCGCGTTGCACGCGCAGTTGAATCACGCGCGGCGCCGCTCGAGGAACGGGCCAGCGACACCGAAACCAAGCTCAGTCAGGTTGAAGCCAATGCGCAACGCCTGTCGGGCCAGTTGGATGAACTCGCTGCCGTTTCAAACGCCGCTCGCGGTGGTGCGAAAGCAGCGCAAGCGACCGCTGACGCCGCCGTGGCAGGTGTAACGGCGACCAACGAGCGCATCTCGGCTCTCGACGATTACACGCCGCAGACCACAGCCGCCGTGAACTTCAAAACCGGCAGCGCCGTGCTCTCGCCCGAATCGAAAACGACCTTGGACGACATTGCCGGCAAGGCGATGAACTCCAAAGCGTACGTGCTCGAAGTTTCGGGTTTTGCGGATTCGAGAGGTTCAGTGAACCGCAATCGCGAGTTGAGTCAACGTCGCGCGGACGCGGTCATTCGTTACCTCGTCGAAAGCCACAACATCCCGCTGCGTCGGATCGTGACGCCGTATGGCTACGGTGAAATGAATCCAGTGGCTGAGAACGAGACCCGCGAGGGCCGCGCTCAGAACCGACGCGTCGAGATCAAGCTCCTTGTCAACAAGGGCATCACAGCGCCAGCGCCCACGATGAACCCGGGCACTTCGGGCACCGGTAACTAACGCAAATAAGCTGGTCCGCGGAGTTTCACTTTCGAGTGCAACTCCGCGTTCGCTTGATGGCACCAAAGAGTCGGTTGGATCATGCCGTCACAAAAACGGTAGGATAAGCAAACATTCACGCCGCAAGATTGCGGCATGATAGACGGACTCGAAGGTGTCAGCGATGATGTTGGGGGTTGAGAAAAGACTTTTGCGGCCGGCATTCCTGATGGGAGTGCTGGCCGCTTTTCTGTCTCTACCCGTCCTCGTGGTCCACGCGCAGAAACGGGTGAAAGATCTGCCACCCCCTCCGCCACTCTGGAAAGCGAAACCAACTCCGACTCCTACACCGCCGCCACCCGAGCAGATTGAGGTCATTCGGACCACTTCAAATCTGGTGATGGTCCCCGTTTCGGTAGTCGACCGCGACGGACAGGCAGTTCAGGGTCTAACGAAAGAGGATTTTCGGCTGCAGGAGGAAGGAAAGCAGGAGGAGATCACCGGCATCGGCAACCCTGAAGAAGTTCCGTTGGCGATCGCCCTATTGTTCGACATCTCAAGCAGCGTCAGTCAGAAGGGTTTTTTCCAGTTTCAGCAAAACGCAGCGGCGGCTTTCTTGAAACAGGTGATGAAACCTAACGACCGCGCCGCGATCTTCACGATCGCTTCGCAGCCGAGCATGGTCCAGCCGTTAAGCACTTCGCAGGAAGCGGCGGCCAAGGTGTTGACGATTCCACCGGCAACTTCGTCTGTCGCCACGGCCTTTTACGACACTGTGACTGCCGCGGCGAAATATCTCGAAACCGCGCCCAGCCAATACCGGCGCGTGATCATCGTGCTTTCTGATGGCGACGACAACAACAGCCGCCGAATTCTCAGCGTCCGAGAAAGTGCCGGCACGAATGGAGAAACTAGAGCGGCGCAAGCCCTGGCAGGAGCGCAGGCGCAACATCGTTTGGCGGTGTCCGACGTTCAGCAGGCAGCGCAAAAAGCAGACGCGATCTTCTACTCCGTCAACCCGGGTGGTCCGTCAGTGCGTTTGAACCAGATCGCGATGCGCGCGGAGACCGGCATGGAAGCGATGGCGGAAGCAACCGGCGGGACGGCGTTCATTCCCGATGGGGAGAAAGATCTCGAGCGAGTTTTTCGTCAAGTTGCAGCCGAGTTAAGAGGGCAGTACCTGCTTCAGTACTACGGAACGTCCGAAGCGCCGGCTGGTCAATTCCGGCGCATCCAGGTGACGATTCCGGCGCGTGCAGATCTTCGCGTGCGAGCGCGCCAGGGCTACTATCC
>DATANW010000216.1:0-15937 GCA_036266055.1 Pyrinomonadaceae bacterium
CTTCATGATTTCCTCCCTGTTGCCACGTCAAAAGCGTCCAGCATCGTCAAATAATTCATCAGGCCAGCGATAAGCAGAAAGTTCGTGCCGTACTCGTACGTTGTCCGCGCCGCTTGCACCGGATCTTCTCGGAAGCTGACATCGAGCAACCAGCAAATCACGTAAGCGATGCCGCTTCCGATGTCCGCGATCATCGGCGGCACCTGAATCAGCACTGCCCAATCAAACATCGACGTCGCTGTGGCGCCGTCAGGGGAAAGATCGAACATGTGGCCGCCCATCGCAAGCCCGATGATAAAACTAAGCCAGACGGCCCCGCCCATCATTGCCGCGCGACCCCATTTTTTGAGCAGCAGGTGTCCACTGCCGGGAATAAACCACGCGGCGAGACCGATCAGCCAGGCCATTCCCGGCGTCGACTCACCCGGCTCCGCTAAACGTTCAGACTTGACCAAAATCTTTCTCCCTTATCGCCATTCTCTCGATTAAAGTTTTACCTTAATCCGTTTCGCCGTTCAAACCCGGCGCCCTGCGTTCTTAACACTCGACTTGAACCGTCGGCGCGCAGACCTTTAACGCTAAACCTTAACGATATAACAGGTGTGGCGCTCGAAAGGTTTCAAACTCTGCGAGCGGCGCCTGCCAACCTTGCCTGATCGTGTCGAGATCGACGCCCTGCTCGAACGCTTCGCGGATCTTGTTCGTGCCGCTGATCACGTCGAAGGGATTCTTGTCGAACACGTACTCGTACGGCGGTTCCTTCCAGCGAAACTCGCCCGGATACATGTCATGTGCCACTTTAACCATCGCGATTCCCGCCAGCACCGAATCAAAGCGATCACGATCGACGACATGAATCTGCACGCCGCCACACGTCACCTTCGCATGCTTTTGAAAAGTCGGCTGAAACGCACAACTCCTGAAAATAACACCCGGCAATGAAAGCTGCGTCAACTTGTCCGCATAAGCATCCGGATCGATATACGGTGCGCCGATCAGCTCGAATGGCTTCGTTGTTCCTCGCCCCTCCGATATCTGCGTACCTTCGAAATGCACTGCGCCGGGAAACACGGTCGCGGTGTCGAGCGTCGGCATGTTTGGTGAAGGCAGCACCCATGGCGCGTCGGTCTCGTCCAGCCAAAACTGTCGCTTCCACCCAACCATCGGCACGATATGCAGATCGCATTGAACGTCGAACCGATCGCGAAACATCTGCGCCAACTCACCGACCGTCATCCCGTGCCGCGTAGGCAGCGGAAACAGCCCAACAAACGAAGCGTACTCCGGCTCGAGAATATTGCCGGAAATATCGAGGCCATTGATCGGATTCGGCCGATCGCAAACAACTACCGGCTTGCCTAACCGGCCCGCGATCCGCATACAGTTGGCCAGGGTGTAAACAAACGTGTAGATGCGACAGCCGACGTCCTGCATATCGAAAACCAGCACGTCGAGGTCTTCGAGCATCTTCTCGGTCGGCTCCCTGGTCTCGCTATACAGCGAATGCACCGGCAGTCCCGTTTTGCGATCGGTACCATGCGCAGTCTCGATCATGTTGTCTTGAACGTCGCCGCGAATGCCGTGTTGCGGTCCGAAGAGTGTGGTCAACTTAAACCCCGAATGCTCGTGCAGGAGGTCGGCTGCATGCTCGAATGTGTGGTTCACTGACGATTGGTTGCAGATCAATCCGACGCGCTTGCCACGCATGACCTGAGGTACATCTTGAAGTAACACCTCAAGTCCCACCTGGACTGGCTGTCGCAGGCCTTTCAGAATTTCCGCCTCACGCTCTTGTTCGATAGTTAAAGTCATACTTGAAGCTCCGCTAAGTAGAAAACTAGCCGCACAAAACCGATCCGCCGTTAACGTTCACGATTTCACCCGTAATGTTGTCCGCCCACTTCGAACATAGAAAAACTATCGGCCCCGCAATCTCCTCCGCAGTAGCGACCTTTCCTCGCGGGATCGTCATACCAATTGACTCCCGACTCGCAGCGTCTTGAAAAACGTCCGCCGTCATGTCAGTGATAACCCAGCCGGGCGCGACCGAATTGACATTGATCCCCGACGGGGCGAGTTCCGATGAAAGCGACTTGGTAAACGCGATCTGACCACCCTTTGATGCGGCGTAGTTCGAATAAAGCTCTTCGCCGCGCTGCCCTGCTGTCGAGCTCACAATCACGATCCGGCCGAAGCGTTGCTGTTTCATCACCGGCGCGGCGGCACGACACACGGACCACGTGCCTTTCAGATTGATGTCCATCGTGCGGTCCCAAAGCTCTTCCGACATTGAGTCAACGGCAGAACCCAGCCAGATGCCGGCATTACAAATCAGAAAATCGAGCCGCTCGAAACGCTCGACTGTTTCCTTAACCAAACGCTCGCCTTGGGCGACTTTGGAAACATCGGCTTGAATCGCAACCACGTCCCCGCCAACCGCACACGCCTCAGCGACAGTCTCGGCCGCCGCTTGTTCATCGCTCACGTAATTGACGACGACCTTCGCGCCATGTGAAGCGAGCAACATCACCACCGCTTTTCCGATGCCGCGCGATCCACCGGTCACGAGCGCCACTCGATCGGCCAACCGCAGCTCGTCGCCGCTCACGTTTGCCTTCCCTTCTCTTGCAACTGAACTCACACGCGCGCAGCAGAAAGGTCGTCAACTGTCTCCCGCGCATGCGCCACGAAGGAGTCAAAGAGTCGCTGTGAAAACTGATCGTTCTGCCAACCCATCTCCGGATGCCACTGGACCGCGATCACAAACCGATCGGGACGTGGATCTTCAAACGCTTCGATGACGCCGTCAGTGCTCCAGGCTGTCGCGACGAGATCAGCGCCCAGCGTTTCGATCGCCTGATGGTGATGACTGTTGACCAGCAGGTCTTCAGTGTTAATGATTTGGTTTAGCTTTGAGCCGGAGAGCACGCTCACGTTATGCGACGGACGTTCGCGAGGTGTGCCCTGCTCGTGTTTGATCGCCTGCGGTACCTGAGATCTGATGTCCTGGATCAACGTCCCGCCGCGCGAGACATTCAACACCTGCATCCCGAAGCAGATCGCGAACAACGGAAGTTGTTTCCGTTCGGCGGCATCGATGATCAGCAGATCCGTCTCGTCTTTGATCTTGTGAACTGAACCCAACGCGGGATGCGGTTGTTGACCGTAACGCAACGGATCGACGTCGGAATCGCTGCCTGGCAACAGAATGCCGTCTAACCCGTCGACCACCGAGTCGATGTACTCCGGGCGCGGAATCAGGCTAACGTGCACCGGTGCTCCACCGGCCGCTTCGACGGCCTCACTGTAATGTCTCGCCAGGTAAAAACGCTCGGTAGGATAGTCAATGCGCATCGGGATCCCGATGCGTGGTCGCCTTTGCATGAACGTATGATAACCCATCTTTAACCGATTGCGTTTACCGCAATGTAGCGTCCTTGACTTACGTTCAAACGAGTTCCTATAGTGCTCCTATCTAAACATGCGGAAAGAAAATAATAGGGTGCGTAGCACTACTGTCCTTCTTGTTAGGAAAGACGCTCACGTCGCACTCGCTGGAGACGGGCAGGTGACGCTCGGCGAGACTGTCATGAAAGCCAGCGCCAAAAAAGTCAGGCGACTCTACAACGATCAGATTGTGGCCGGTTTTGCAGGAGCGACAGGCGACGCTTTTTCGCTGCTCACGCGCTTCGAAGCGAAGCTCGAACAGTATCACGGCAATCTGGAACGCGCGGCGATTGAATTGAGCAAAGAGTGGCGCACTGACAAGATGCTCCGCCACCTCGAGGCGCTCCTCGTCGTCGCCGACAAGAAGTCGTCGTTTCTTTTGTCGGGCAATGGTGACGTGATCGCGCCCGACGAAGGCATACTGGCGATCGGCTCAGGTGGCTCTTACGCGCTGGCTGCCGCGCGCGCGTTAATCAAACATACTGATCTACCAGCCCGCGACATCGCAGTCGAAGCGCTGCGCATTGCCGGCGAGATCTGCATTTATTCAAATCAAAACATCGTAGTAGAAGAGTTATAAAGTAATGGTTATTTATTTGGCCGGAGAAGTTGACGAAGAAGCTCGGCTCGACGAAATGTCGCCTCGCCAGATCGTGACCGAGCTCGATAAGCACGTCGTCGGACAACGCAATGCAAAACGTGCAGTGGCGATCGCGTTGAGAAATAGGGTGAGACGCCAAAAGTTACCTCCCGAAATGGCGGTCGACGTCATGCCCAAGAACATCATCATGATCGGATCGACGGGCGTCGGTAAAACTGAGATCGCCCGCCGGTTGGCGCGCATGTCTAACTCACCGTTTCTAAAAGTCGAAGCTTCGAAGTTTACGGAAGTCGGTTACGTCGGACGCGACGTCGAAAGCATGATTCGCGATCTCACCGAGATCTCGGTCGAGATGACGCGACAGGAGAAGAGCGAGGAGATCGCCGAGAAAGCGGAGCTCAACGTCGAAGAACGAATACTCGATCTACTACTGCCGCCGCGACGCAGCACGGTAGGTTTTTACGACTTCGACTCGGATTCCGCCGAGGAGACGGCTTCAACTGAACTCGACACACCCGCACAGGATGAACAGGCTCAACGCACGCGGGAAAAACTCCGCACGCAACTTCGCAGCGGGAAACTCGACAATCGTCTCGTCGAACTCGAAGTGCGCGAGAAGAATTTCCCGGTGATCGAACTAGCCGGACCGCAAGGCGTCGAAGAGATGGGCATCAACATGAAAGACATGTTGGGAAACCTGTTTCAGGGACGCACCAAGCGCCGGAAGATGCGCGTCGACGAGGCGATGGAGTACTTGATGCAGGAAGAGGAAGAGCGATTGATCGACATGGACCAGGTGGCCCGCGGCGCGATCGAACGCGTCGAGAACTCCGGCATCATCTTCCTCGACGAGATCGACAAGATTGCCGGACGAGAATCAGGTCATGGTCCGGACGTCTCGCGCGAAGGCGTACAGCGCGACATCCTGCCGATCGTCGAAGGCACGACAGTCAACAGTCGTTACGGCATGGTGCGCACGGATCATATTCTGTTCATCGCCGCCGGCGCGTTTCACGTTTCGAAACCGTCTGACTTAATTCCGGAATTGCAAGGACGTTTCCCGATTCGCGTGGAGCTGGAGTCGCTCACCATCGAAGACTTCAAGCGGATTCTGACCGAACCACGCAACGCGCTCATCAAGCAGTATCAGGCGATGATGGACACCGAAGGCGTGACGATCGATTTCACGCCCGACGCGATTGACTCGATTGCGAACTTCGCGGCGCAGGTCAATCAGCAAACCGAAGACATCGGCGCGCGCCGGCTGCAGACGATCATGGAAAAACTGCTCGAGGACATCAGTTTTGAAGGTCCCGACCTCGAACCCAAGCAACAGCGCATCGATGCCGCTTACGTAGAACGCATGCTCTCCGAGACTGTTAAGGATCAGGATTTGAGTCGTTACATTCTGTGAGACGTCTTCTCAAACCACGGATCTTATTCACTATTTTTTGTTTGATCGGTTTTTCGGCACTTTCCGGGTGCGGAAAGCGGCGACCTCCCTTGCCGCCGATCGAACGCGTCCAGCAACGCACTGAACTGCTCTCCGGTGCGCAACAAGGAAACGAAGTAATCCTCAGTTGGCCCGCGCCACCGCGAAACGCGCCCGACAGCAGCGTGCAAAGCATCCGTCGTATCGACGTCTATCGCCTCGCTGAAAAACCAGGCGCGCCACTCGCGCTCACCGAAGAAGAGTTTGCCGCACGTTCGACGCTCGTGGGCTCCGTTACCTTCGAACAAATCCAGACCGCAGGCGACACATTGACGTATCGCGACGCGCTCGAGCTCGCCGGTCAACCAACCCGACTTCGTTACGCGCTTCGTTACGTAAACGCCTCGGGCCAACGCGCAGCATTCTCAAACTTCCTCACCATCGAGCCGGCTGCACGGATCGCTCAGGCCCCAACACTATCGTCTGAACCAAAACTCACCGAAGACGCGATCACGATCACGTGGCAACCGCCCACGGCGAATATCGACGGCTCAACCCCGGTGAATCTACTCGGCTACAACGTGTATCGCCTGGACGAATCGCAGAGCGAACCAAACCAGGTTCCGATCAACTCCGATCTTGTTTCGGGAACGGAGTATGCGGACAAGAGCTTCCACTTTGGTAACAACTATCGGTACATCGTTCGCGCCGTATCACTCGGCACAGGCGGCGGTCAGGTCGAGAGCTTGAACTCCAACGCGGTTGCCGTTGCCGCTCGCGACGTCTTTCCGCCGGCGGCGCCGGACCGCCCGAGCATCGCACCGGATCCGCAATTCGGCCGGTTGGCGATCTTCTTCGCCGCGAACAAGGAGACGGACATCGCCGGGTACAACCTCTATCGCTCAACTGATCCGAATCTTCCGAAGAACCAATGGACGAAGCTCAACCAGTCGCTTCTGACGCGCACCAGTTTCCAGGATGAGCGCGTCGAGTCAGGCAAGACTTACTACTACTATCTGACGGCGGTCGACCAGGCGGGAAATGTGAGTCCGCCATCTGAAGTCGCATCTGAGAAAGTACCTTAACTATGCAACTGTGCCGCATAGCTCATGAATCACTTGAAGGTCCGCGGTACGCCATCATTCTCGACGAACGCGTTTATGCCTTAGCGCCGGACGAGAACTTCTACAACCTCGGCATGCCAAAAGCGGGCCAGCCAGTGTTTTCACCCGCAGAGGTGAAACTGCTCGCGCCGGTCGAGCCGTCGAAGATCGTTTGCGTCGGCCGAAACTATCGCGAGCACGCCGCTGAGTTGGGGAACAAGATGCCTGACGAGCCGTTGCTCTTCCTCAAGGCACCGTCGGCCGTTATCGGTCCTGACAACTTCATCGAGCTGCCGAGCGCCTCGCAACAAGTCGAACATGAAGGTGAGCTTGGCGTCGTCATCAGCCGGACCGCGCGACGTGTCAGCGACTCGGAAGATGCACTTGATTACGTTCTGGGCTACACCTGCGTCAACGACGTGACCGCGCGAGACCTGCAAAGAAAAGACGTGCAGTTCACGCGTGGCAAGTCTTTCGACACCTTTTGCCCCGTCGGCCCCTGGATTGTTCCCGAGTTTGATCCCACGAGTGTCACCGTCACGACACGCCTCAACGGTGAAGTAAAACAAAACGGTAATACTCGTGACATGGCTTTCGACGTAGCTTTTCTAATCCGGTACATCTCTGCGATCATGACCCTGTATCCCGGCGATCTGATCGCCACCGGAACCCCGGCCGGCGTTTCGCGCATGAAGCACGGCGACACGGTGGAAGTTGAGGTGGGTGGAGTCGGTATTCTGAGGAATCAGGTGTACGATCCAAGGCAAGACAATTAAACAGGAGTTCTAATATGAAGTTTTTTCTTGATACCGCGAATCTCAACGAGATCCGCGAAGCTGCGACATACGGGTTCGCCGACGGAGTCACCACCAACCCATCGCTCATCGCGAAAGAAGGCGACGTCGATTTCAAACAGCACATCGCAGCGATCTGCGAGATCGTGCAGGGTCCCGTCTCCGCTGAAGTGACGAGCCAGGACAAAGACGGAATGATTCGCGAAGGCCTGGAGTACGCGAAGATCGCTCCGAACGTCGTGATCAAGTGCCCGCTGACGAGAGAAGGACTTAAAGCGACGCGTCAACTTACCGATCAAGGCATTCGCGTAAACGTGACGTTGTGCTTCTCGGCGGCGCAGGCGATTCTCGCGGCAAAAGCGGGAGCGGCGTTTATTAGTCCGTTCCTGGGCCGGCTCGACGACATCGGCGAGAACGGAATGTACTTGCTCCAAAGCATCATCGAGATCTATCAAAACTATCCGTGGAAGACGGAGGTGCTGGCAGCGAGTTTGCGCCACCCGATCCATGTGATCGAAGCGGCACGTCTGGGTGCCGACATCGCAACCATACCTTTTAAGGTTATAGATCAACTTTTCAATCATCCGCTGACCGATAAGGGACAGGCGCAGTTCCTCGCGGATTGGGCCAAGAGTGGACGAAAGTAAAAGCATCGTCGTTCGCGCGCAGAAATACGACGGAACCGAACATAGAAGCTGGGCGGCCCGCGTCGTCGAACAAACCGACCTACTACTAATACTCGATGCGGTTTTCGACGATGAGATTGAGCACGATCTAATCGGCACGATAGTCTCGGGAACTATCAGCACTGAGTACTATTGGTTCAATCGGTGGTACAACGTATTTCGCTTCAGCGATCAGAACGGTGCGTTGCAGAGCTTCTACTGCAATGTCAATATGCCGCCGAATTTTGACGGTTACGTTCTGAGCTATATCGACCTCGACATCGACGTGTTGGTCAAACCTGACTTCTCCTACCAGGTTCTCGACCTCGAAGATTTTGAAGAAAATGCGCGCCGTTACGATTATCCTCTCGATGTTCGAGAGAATGCGCACGCCGCGCTCGCAGAGCTGATCCGGTTGATCGAGACGCGATCGTTTCCGTTCGACGAATAACTATGGCTTCTAAACAACAGACGAAACAGTCGAAATCGAAGTTGGACACGTTGCGCGAGCGCAGCGCTCAGGCTGAAGAGGGTGGCGGCGCTGCGCGCGTCGAGAAGCAACACGCGGCCGGAAAGATGACGGCGCGGGAACGGATCCAGTTTCTCCTCGACGAAGGTTCGTTTGAAGAGTTTGACAAGTTAGTCGTACATCGATTGAAAGATTTTGGTCTCGATAAACAGCTCTACCCCGGCGATGGCGTTATTACCGGACATGGATTGATCGATGGCCGCGCCGTGTTTGTCTTCGCGCAGGACTTCACGGTATTCGGCGGTTCCCTTTCCGAGACTCACGCGGAAAAGATCTGCAAGGTGATGGACCTCGCAATGAAAGTCGGGGCGCCGATCATAGGCTTGAACGATTCGGGTGGCGCGCGTATTCAGGAAGGCGTCGTGAGTCTCGGCGGCTATTCAGACATTTTCCTGCGCAACACTCTGGCGAGCGGGGTGGTGCCGCAGATCAGTTGCATCATGGGTCCGTGCGCGGGCGGCGCCGTTTACAGCCCAGCGATCACCGACTTCAACATCATGGTTAAAGACACGTCGTACATGTTCATCACTGGACCAGACGTGATCAAGACCGTGACGCATCAGGAAGTCACAAAAGAAACTCTCGGCGGTGCAATCACGCACAATTCGATTTCCGGTGTGGCCCACTTCGCCGCCGAGTCAGACGAACATGCGTTGCGTATCGTGCGAGAATTGTTTTCGTTCATTCCGTCGAACAACGTCGAAGACCCGCCGCGCTTGACCGCGAGTGATCCGATCGATCGCGCCGAGCCGAAGTTGAACGAGATCGTTCCGGAGGCGTCGAACCAACCTTACGACATGCGCGACGTCATCAATTACGTCGTCGACGATGGCTACTTCTTCGAAGTGCAACAACTGTTTGCGCCGAATATCGTCGTCGGCTTTGCGCGCCTGGGCGGACGTGCCGTCGGAATTGTCGCGAACCAACCTGCGTTTCTTGCCGGTGTGCTTGATATCTCCGCGTCCGTGAAGGGCGCGCGTTTTGTTCGCTTCTGTGACTGCTTCAACATCCCGCTGGTGACATTTGAAGACGTGCCTGGTTTTCTGCCTGGCGTCTCGCAGGAGCACGGCGGCATCATCACTCACGGAGCGAAACTGCTTTTCGCGTTTGCCGAAGCGACCGTCCCGAAGGTCACCGTGATCACTCGCAAGGCTTACGGTGGCGCTTACTGCGTCATGTCTTCTAAACACATTCGAACGGACGTGAACTTTGCGTGGCCGTCGGCGGAGATTGCTGTCATGGGTGCGGAGGGCGCTGTTGGTATTCTCTATCGCCGCGAGTTGAATGAAGCGCAGGACAAGGAAGGTGCGCGTCGAGCAAAGATCACAGAGCTTGAAGAGAAGTTCGCCAGCCCTTACGTCGCTGCCGAGCGCGGCTTCGTCGATGAAGTTATCGAGCCCGCCCAAACACGCCCGAAACTAATCCGCGCCTTGTCGCTCCTCGAAAATAAACGCGATACCAACCCGCCCAAGAAGCACGGCAACATTCCGTTGTAGCACCTCGCGCGAAAACACCATTGTGTATGAACGATGGTGGTATAATCCGCGTCCAAGTTAAAAACTGGATGCTACGCACGTCATCTGAGCACTTCTCAGAACCCATCGTTACTGGATGCGTGCCACCCATCGTCGACTCGTTCAGTTATGGCAAACCTCTCACTACATCGGAAACCTTGCCGACATGACTACAGACAACTGCTGAGACTCTGCGTTCGCGTAGCAAGTACGAGTCTCTTCTTGGTCTTCGCATCGGTAGAACTCGGCGCTCAAACCCCGAAGGAGGCAGGATATGTCCTCTCGATCAGTGGCGACTGGAGATCAACAAGTTCGAGAACCCCTCTCAAGCAGTTTCAAACATTACCAAGCCAGGCAAGGGTGTTTCCTGTAAAACCGATCAAGCAGGACCACTTCATCGCGATCGCTCTCTTCAATGGCGATACGATTCGCGTTCGCTGCAGACAAGGCAGTTGCGGTCAATCGCTCGTCATTCCGACTGTCAACCGCAAGACGACGGATACAACTCACGCTGCCGGTGGCTCTCCTCCCAAGAAGACGCAAGCTCAGCCGGGAACGGCGGAAAGGACGCAACAGCCTTCGCTGACAGATAGAGTTGCCGCAGCGTTTTGGAGTCTTTTTCATGGTCACGAACCTTACATCGTCCCCGTCTTTGTCAGAGACAATGCCACAGCCGACCTCCGCGAGGCTGTACTGGAGAACAGCTCCGGCCAGGTGGCAATGGCGCCGGTATTCAAGGATCTGCCAAAGGGACGCTACAGGCTCGTGGCGAAGAAGCTGAATGCGGATCAGCCCGATGTTTTCACCGCAACCGTGTCGCTGAACGTCGACTGGGATTCACAACAGCCCGCAAAGGCACAGGCGGCGTTGGAACCCGGTCTGTATCAATTATTGGGACTTCAAAAACTTGAATCCTGGGTCCTGGTAACCACGGATAATAAATACCGCGAAGCCAGCAACTCTTTTGCGAGCGCGTTGAAATTGAGCAGCGAGTGGTCCAGGGAGGTTGATCCAGCAGACTCTCGCATGTTCCTGCGGGCGTTTCTCGCGACACTCGCAAAAGGCAGTACAGAGTCTCCAAACTGAGACCGCATGACGCGCGGCTCACCCACGCAAGATCGATGTCAAAGAAGAAGAAGAAACCCGGGCTGGCACATCGTCTATTGACTCGGCTGTATCTGAAGTACGGCCGGAGAGTATTTCTGATCACGCAGGTGATCCTGGTGATTGCTTCCGTCACGTTCATTACGGTCTTGCTCGAGCACGCCGGGTGGTTGCACGGCTTCGAGCGGGCTGCGATGGACGCATGGCTGCGCGCGAATTTCGAGTTGTGGCCGGCCGCCCCGTCAAAGGAAATCGTGATCGTTGACATCACCGACGAAGACTATGCAGACATCTTCCAGCGAAAGAGTCCGCTGAATACCGCAGGAATAGAACAGATACTTGCGGCAATCGTCTCAGCGAAGCCTGCATTGATTGGCGTCGACATCGTTACGGCTGACGAAGAGTTCGCGCAACTGAAGTATCCTCCAAACGTGCCGATTGTTTGGGCCGAAGAAGCGTCGAACGAATCGAAACATTCAGCCGTCACGACTGTGTCGCCCGCGCTCGGCGGCGCTAAATCACCGTCGACGCTCACTGGTATTGCGATAATGTGGATGGAGAGTGATGGAGTCGTAAGATCATATTTGCGACGGCATCACTCGCATGACGCTTTTGGCTGGGTCGTCGCAAAAACCTATTGCGGCCAAATAGGGCAACCGACGACGAAGCAACCCGATTCGAAAGTGTTAGAGCGCTGCCAGGTGATTCGCGAAACGAAAGATGATGCAGCAAACGAGAAAGAACTTACTTTGGACTTGCTCGGAGGTAAGGACAGATTTCAGCACGTCTCAGTCCGAGAACTCCTTGACGCCGTCCAGTGGAAACGAGCTGAAACACTCGACAAACTAGCGGGGCGCGCCGTCCTGCTCGGCGGAACGTTTTCAGCGGGCCGCGACGAATACACCACGCCCCTGGGCCGGATGTTTGGAGTCGAGCTAACTGCTCACGCAATTCAATCTGAGTTGCACGGCCCGTTTCAAAAGCCGAGTGAGTACACGATCCTCGCTCTGAACCTGGCAGGTGGAATCGTTATCCTGCTGTTGTTCATTCGTTTCGGGGTGGGCAGGGGATGCCTGCTGAGTCTCTTAGCCATGATCCTAATTGCACCACTCTGGAGCTGGATCGCATTCGGCTCAATGTCGTTCGTGGGTTATTTCGCCGTGATCCTGATTGCGCTCTTGATCCATCAACTTTACGAGCAAGCGCATTACATCCAGCATAAATACCTTCACGAGCTGCAGCCTGAACATCACGAATCGGAAACCAAACCCGCTACAAAACGATAGCCGGTGCAGCACTGTTTATTTTGGCTCCCTCAGCAACTCGAGGTCGGCATCGCCAAAATAGATGTACGCCAGAAACGTCGGATCTCCATTCTCGAGAAACTTTCGTCGCGTCTCCATCAAGGTCTTCGCCACCGACGCTGGCCCCTCCTTTAGTCGCCGATCAAATTGACTGTAGAACGTAGCCCCGAAATCGGCGGCGCCAGTTTGGCTGACCGGCCACAGTGATCCGACATAGCCGCTTGCTCCTGCGTCCAGGACCGCCGTCGCCCAGCCGTCGACGAAGTTGGCGACGTTTTGTGTTTGACCGACTGAACAAGCATTGAAGAAAAACAGCGGGCGGTTCTTGATCGTCGACGTTATCATTCCGCGCCAGGTCATCACGTCGAGGGCCCCATCTTCCATTTGAATCGAGTATTGATACAAATCTCCCTCGGTGGCACTCATAGAGCCATGGCCGGCGAAATATATGATCGCGAGCGGCAGGTCCTGAAACAGCTTTCTTACTTCACTTATTTTGCCGGGCCACGCTTCGTATCCGTTCATCGCCTTCAGCGTATCGAGCTCTCGCTGCTGACCCTGCATCAGCGCTTCCTGGTACTGTGGCGCGATCACGATCAGCTTGTTTATCGACACCTGTTGCAATGGCAGTGGTGAACCGGAGTAATCGGGCTTCAGGTGCCACCGCCCGATCTCAAATTCAGTCCCCAACAGGCCACGCTCTTCGCCGTCAGTGTTGACGGGTCGCATCAGCTCCCACGGCAAATCAAAATCGTCCGAATAAATCTGAATCGTCTTGAAGTTCTCTCCCAATCTTTTCGACAACTCCCAAAACGCACTCTTGACGGAAGGTGGACAGAACCTCAGGTAAAGATAGCCACTAAACGTTCGCATAAACTCTTTAGCCTGCGCGGATGCTTCTGCTCGACTCTGTGCATCGCCGGCGCCATTGAGTTCGGCCAGTAAGCTGCTCTTCTTGGTCAACTCCGCGTATTGCACAATCAACCAGCGCGAGAGATCTTTCTGTGAATAGATCTGCGGGTTGGTGCTTTCGAGATATTGCGACTCGATCTGGACCATTCGGTCTTCCGAATGTGGGACCTGGAAAGTCCGTATGGTGAGATCGGGAATCCGCTTCGCGGGTTCAACAACGACCTTACTTTCCCCGTCTGTAACTTTAGGCGGCGTCGTGGCTGCGGCTCTGGGGGGCGCAGCGAGTCCCCGCGTACCTAACGATGGTTTCGGAGCGGCTTCGACCTGAGGAGAGTCGGCACGAATAATAGTGACGTCCCGTTCTATAAGGCCGAGGTAGCTGTTCTTGTACCAGAAGGTTGCTGACATGCTTAACGTCTGCTGTGGTCCGCGTAAAGCGCTTGGACGCAACTTGAATCGGGCCGGTGTGGAGTCGCCCGTCTTGGGCAGGAATAGCTTTGCCCGGGCTCCTTCGGGTAAGACAAACCCCGGCGCAACTAACAACACGTCTACGTTCCAACCATTCTCATCCGGAAGCTGAAGCGGGAGTTGGCCTGGTGCTTTCGCGTTATCTGGCGTGCCCTTCGCGTCAGGCGTCTTAACGCCACTGCCGTCAGTCAGCCAAACGAGTACGTCGAACTCTTTCGACCCGACGATAGGATCCGGAACGTCAAGTCGGGGTTTGCGTTCTATGCGAACTTTGCGTTGAACGGATTCGTCGTATCCGAATCGCCAAAACTCGACGCGATTGTTGTTCTCCCGGTGTTTGGCGAACCGCTCAGGATCAGGTGCAACGCCAAATCTGGAGGCTTCACGATCCTTCACGCGAGCTTTTGCCGCGTCGGCAAACCTCCCGCTCGGAAAACTGGTAAGGTAAGCCGAAAAGGCGGCGGGATCATTAAACGAGTCTAATTGTTTCCAGAGCGCCTCTTCGGTAGCTGCGTCAAGCGTCTTGCGTACCGGACGCCCGCCGGCGATGTCGCGGCCCGCGCCGGCTGTTGCCTGACCGGATGATCGACCATTACCGCGGCTAGATGTTTTACTTTCCGAAGTTCGATTACCTGTTCTTGCTGCCCCTGTTTGGCGCTCGGCCACAGCGGATCCAGTCATTGTTGGACTAAAGGACGGACCGAACTTTTGCATCAGGTATTCTTCGCCAAAATGGCTGTCTTCTGCATCCCACAGTCGAAAGGCTGACGCGTAATAGGTCAAAGCCTTCGTGGAGTCGAGCGGCGATTCAAACAGGCGACCCATCGCGGCGTAAGTAAAAGCTCTTCCTTCGCTGTTACCCGATTCTTCCCAGATTTTTAGCGCGCGACCGTACTGATCGAGCGCCTTACGCGTATCGCCGAAAGTCGCATAGGTGTGTCCCAGGCTTTGCGAGACATAAGCTTCACCGGACCGATTGCCAAGCGCTCTATAGATCGCCAATGACTCCTGAAACATGTCGAGCGCCTTGAGCCTCTGATTCTGCCGGTTATAAACAACACCCATGTCGCTGAGCGTGGAAGCTGTTTCAGAGACGTCGCCCAAGCTCTTCCAAACCGGCAGCGCCCGCGTGAAGTAGAGGAGCGCTTTGTCCTTTTGGTCTATCGCTGCATGAAGTTGACCGAGCGTCGTCAATGCCTGCGCTTCATCGCGAGGGCCAACTTGAGGTCGTAGGGTTAAAATCGATTCGCACGTTTGGATGGCCTTTAGAGTGGATTCAGTCGAGCCTTCGACTCGAAGTCGCTCAGCTTCGAGAAAGATACGCTCCGTTGCGACGCGCTGTTTGTCCTCGGGCGTCGCTCCGCGCTTCTCTTCAATCTTGATGGTGAAAGTCTTGTACACAGGCCGCTTCGGATTGTCCAGAACGAGATAGTAAGAACCAGCTTGGTCTGCTAGAACGGAGAAGACCATTCGCTCCAATTTCCCGTTCGCATTGTCGATCCTTACAAGCACTCGACCGTCCGGCGCCAGCAATCCGACAACGAGAGGAACGTCACGCTGCGTAACACTAATTCGCAGATACTCACCGTCAGTCACTTCTATTTGGAAGACGTTGTGTTCAGCATCGGTCGGCCGGTGCTCAGTAGGTGTATCAACTTCGAGTCTCGGCAAACGTGCGGTCTCTATTTGAGCAAACACCGGCGAATTCGCTTGCACCAGCATAACGAGAATCAATGTCGAGACTAGTTGACCGACCGTCTTGGCAAAACGTGACTGCGATGTGTGAACGGCAACGCCGGGGTAGTGAGCGATGAGTGAGTTTTTCATTGCGTCCTCCGAAAGAAAACGACAACCCACGAAACCTAAGTGTCGCTGATCGTTGGTCTCAGGCCGGACTTGGCCAGAATGCGAGACGGTCGAGGCTCGTGGGAGTTCACCGTCTTAACAAGAGTGGATGCACGATATGACTGCCGATCAAAAAAGTCAATCTCGTTCGGCAGGCTCGAAAGCAATCAGACGTGCTGCTGGATCGAAGGTGATTCGAAAAGGAAATAGTGCACGACG
>DATANW010000217.1:0-1736 GCA_036266055.1 Pyrinomonadaceae bacterium
CCCGTCTTTCCACACCACGTTTTCAAACAAGGTGAACCCGATGGCTTGCGCCACACCACCTTCGATCTGTCCGGCCGCGAGCACCGGATTGATAACACGCCCAACCTCCTGTAACGCGACGAAATCCTCGACGCGCGCTTCGTAAGTCAACTCGTCGTATGAAACCTCCGCCACGTAAACGGCCCACGCGTAAGCGCCGTAGGCATCGCCCTGGTACTTCTCGTCGTCCCAGTAAACGTTCGGCGGCGGTTGGTAGGTCGCGGACGCTTTCAATGGACCAAACCGCGTGACGTACTCACGACACGCAGCGCGAAAGTCTGACGAGGTGTAACGATCGCTCAACAGCCCAGCGCCTAACAACGTTTGCTTCAATGCGGTGACAGCGGATTCGACGAGCTTACCGACAACCATCGACGTGCGCGACGCGACGGTTGGCCCACTGTTCGGCACGCGACCGGTGTCAGGCTGGACGATTTCGATCATTTCGAAGTCGACGCCAAGCGCTTCGGAAGCGATCTGCGAGAAGATCGTATTCGTGCCCTGCCCGATCTCGGTGCTCGCCGCGAGTATCTGCACTTGCCCTTCGATCGTCGCTTCAGCGGAGACGACGGATTGCAAATAAACTTCACCCGATCCGGTAAACCCCGCGCCGTGCATGAACGTCGCGAAGCCTACGCCGCGTTTCACTCCGAAACCCGAGTCACCGTTGATAGAATTCTCACGGGCGAAACGTTCGCGCTTCGCGTGGTAGTCGCTCAAATGGAGCGCGCGATCCAACAACCCGGTCATGTCGACGCGTTCGCGAATTACCTGACTCGTCGCGGTCGTCTCACCTTCACGTATGAAGTTACGGCGACGAAACTCTTCCGGCGTCAAGTCAACAACGCGAGCAACCTTATCCATGTGGCGCTCGAGCGCGAAAATGCTTTGCGGCGCTCCAAAACCGCGAAACGCACCATGGGGCGGCACGTTCGTCGCGACCGCACGGCTGTGAACACGCACGTTCGGACAGGAGTATGGTCCACCGGCATGAATCGTTCCGCGCGAAAGCACGACCGGCGACAGCGTGCAATAAGCGCCGCCGTCGATCGTGAAGTCGATCTCCATCGCGAGCAGCTTGCCGTCTTTTGACACGGCGGTCTTGTGACGAGTGCGCGACGGATGTCGCTTCGTCGTCGCGACCATATCTTCCGCGCGATCGTAAATGATCTTCACCGGCTTACCCGATTTCCACGCTAACAGCGCAGCGTGTCCGACGATTAGCGACGGATACTCTTCCTTGCCGCCAAACCCGCCACCCGTCTCCGTTTGAATGATGCGAATCTTCGCTTCGGGCAAGTCGAACAACTTCACGAGCGCTTTGTGAACGTAGTAAGGACACTGCATCGAGCCCCAAACTGTAACGCCTTCACCCGGGTTGGCAACGGCAATCGCGCCGTTGTTCTCGATGTAGAGTTGTTCCTGCGCGCCCGTTGCGTACTCGCCTTCGACGATGAAATCCGCCGCCGCCCACGCATCGTCGACGTTCCCTTTGTCGACCAGAAACTTCTTGAAGACGTTATCTTCGCCCCAAACGATTGTTTTCTTCGCGAGCGACTCCTCGAGTGTAAACACGGCCGGCTGCTCTTCAATCTCCACCCGAACATTCCGCCGCGCCTCTTCGACGAGATACTTGTCGCGGTGGGCAATCAATAGCACCGGTTCTTCGGCATGGTTCACGAAGCCATCGGCTAGAT
>DATANW010000218.1:0-20412 GCA_036266055.1 Pyrinomonadaceae bacterium
ACGAAGCTGCCTACACCTTCAACTACATTGCACGCATTCACGAACGTAAGGGCGACAAGCAGAAAGCGCTGGAGTATTACGGAGAGGCTTTAAAGCTCAATCGTGAAGTCCGGGATCCCTACGGCCAGGCGCTGATACTCGTGAGCCTGGCGCGAATTCACAAGCAGCTTAATCAGCTTGAAACGGCGCGCACCTACATCGAGGAAGCGTTGAAGATCAGCGAAACGTCACGGGCGAAGGTGGCTAGCCAGGATTTGCGAGCGTCGTATTTCGCTTCGGTACGCGAGCAGTTTGAGCTCTACACCGAGTTGCTGATGATGCTGCATGAAAAACTTCCGTCTCGTGGTTTCGACGTCGTTGCGTTCGAAGTGAGTGAACGAGCGCGGGCACGTTCACTGCTCGAGACGTTGTCGGAATCAAACATCGACATTCGCCAGGGCGTGGACGAGACGTTACTGAAGAGCGAGCGGGAGTTGCTACAGCAAATCAGCACAAAGACCGAAAAACGCATTCAGCTCCTGGCCTCAAACTCTTCCCCCGGCGAAGCAGCCGCGATCGAGAAAGATGTTGAAGCACTAACCATGCAGTATCAGCAAGTGCAGGGGCAGATCAGGGCTACCAGCCCACGTTACGAGGCGCTGGCGCAGTCGTTGCCATTGACCGCCACGGCGATTCAGCGGGACGTACTCGATTCACAAACTGTTCTGCTCGAATACTTGCTTGGAGACGAACGTAGTTGGCTTTGGGTCGTTACGCCAAATTCGTTGAAAGCCTTTCCACTCCCGCCGCGAAATAAGATCGAAAGCGACGTGCGGCGAGTCTACGGTTCACTTACCGAGCGCAATCGAGCTGTTCCCGGTGAAACAATCAAAGAACGGACGGCGCGCTTTGCCGCCGCCGATGTCGAATTCAAAAAGTCGGCTGACAAGCTGAGCCGGATGATTCTGTTTCCGGCACTCGACGAACTCCGTGCAAAACGTCTTGTGATCGTCGCCGATGGGGCACTTCATTACATACCGTTCGCCGCTCTTCCGGATCCTTCGGCGTCGTCGTCAACCGCTCAGAAACAACCGCCGCTGATCGTCAACCACGAAGTCGTGAGTTTGGCGTCGGCATCAACCTTGGCGCGAATGCGCGATCAATTACGCGAACGCCCAAAGGCGCCGAAGACTGTCGCGGTTTTTGCCGATCCCGTTTTCAACAAGATTGACGCTCGCGTTGAGTCGAACGTTGCGAATCGACGTCGCAAACCTGGCGGCGAGAAACCGGGTATCGAGTCGGATTTCGTTGCGCGGCGCGCACTGCGAAGCTTTGCGGATGGCGGTGGGCAGCCATTCGAGCGTCTTCCGTTCTCGCGACGGGAGGGGAAGGCCATCGTCGACATGGCTCCGGCCGGCGAGGCAACGTTAGTAATGGACTTTGCCGCTAGCCGCGCAAGTGTGACGAGTGCCTCGCTGGCTCAATATCGCATCATTCATCTGGCAACTCATGGCCTTCTCAATAGCGACTATCCGGAACTCTCGGGCATCGTGCTTTCTCTTGTCGATCAGAATGGACGCGAGCAAGCCGGCTTCCTTGATCTCGGTGAGATCTACAAACTCAAGCTCGCAGCAGATCTCGTTGTGCTGAGTGCCTGTCAAACCGCGCTCGGAAGAGAGATCAAAGGCGAGGGACTAATCGGGCTGACACGTGGTTTCATGCATGCTGGAGCGCCGCGCGTGGTTGCAAGTTTGTGGCAGGTGGACGACGCCGCAACGGCGAATCTCATGCGTGAGTTCTACAAAGCCATGCTGGTCGAAGGTATGCGGCCGGCGGAAGCATTACGCGCCGCTCAGATGCGAACCTGGAGCAACGATCAGGAACTCTCGCCATATTATTGGGCGGCTTTCACGCTCCAGGGCGAATGGAGATGAACTGCGGTGAATCACCACAGTGTTCGTGTTAGCAACCTCTCACCGAGGTTGAGTAGACTTTCCTTTCAAATCGAAAACAGCGAGAATACGTCCGCGGATCATAGCTCGTTTCACCTCGACCTTCCCAGGCAACATCTTAGTTGTGGATTGCGGACGGAGCTTCTTGACCAGTGGATTCCCCGATCTCCCTTAAAAAACAGTGGGTCCTTACGAAGGAGTCACTTGATGTCTTTCTTGCGAGGCTGGATCCTGATGAGGATCGCGCGGGGCAGAAGTATGAAGTGATACGTCTAAAGCTCGTTAAGTATTTTCAGTGGGGACGGTTGGTGGCGGCGGAAGAAGCGGCTGACGAGACAATCAACCGCGTCGCTCGCAAGCTTCAGCAAGGCGAAAACGTCTACAACCTCAACGCCTACATCTACGGTGTGGCGAAGCTTGTCTGTGCTGAGTGGATAAAGAAACAGAATCGCAACCAGCAGATATCAGAAGACGACAAGGAGATCGAAGCGCCGGTTCCGGAAGCAGACGACCTCGACGCGACTGAGCGTCAAAGCTGTTTTGACAAATGTTTGCGGCGCCTACCGGACCAGAATCGGGTGATCATCATCGAGTACTACCGTTACGAGAAAAAGGAGAAAATCAAACACCGTAAAGAACTTGCGGCGACGCAGGGCATCACGGTCAACGCGCTGCGGATCAGTGCCCATCGCACTCGAATGAGTCTCGAAGCATGCGTGCGAGAGTGCCTCGGCCAATGCTAGTGAAACCTATTTACACCTCGCGCCACACATATTGGGGGGAGTGATCTAATTTGTCTGGTAAAACGGAAGCAGAGATGCGGTTAGCCCTGTATCTGTTGGGCGACGTTTCCGGCAGCGAGCGGGAGCTCTTGGAGGCGGAGTATTTTTCTGACGACGAAGCGTTTCAGAAAATGCTGAGCGCCGAAGATGATTTGATCGATGCTTATGCTCGCGGGGAACTTTCGACGGAACAGCGGCGATTGTTTGAAAAGCAGTTTTTGAGTTCGGCCGATGGATGCGAACGACTGCGGTTCGCGCGCACACTGGCGGAAGCAGTTGGCGAGGCGCCGGCGGCGGTCGCCAGCCAACCCGTGGTTTCGACTCAGCCCGTGTTGAGTGCTAACTCGCAACCTGGATTTTGGGCGACGTTGTGGAGTCGAAGTCCGGCGTTGAGTTTCGCCGTCGTAATGCTGGTGGTTCTTTTGATTGGCGGCAATACAGCGCTCCTCGTCGAACGCAGAAACATGCGAAACGAGATGGAGGCGCTGCGCGACCACCGCGACAGGCTCAGCCAACAGGCGGCAGCTTTACAGAAAACGATCGAGTCTGAACAGACTCGTAATAATGAGTCGGCCGCGCAAGTGAAGAGCTTGCAGGAACAGTTAGCGCAAGTAAACGAAGGCCACTCGCAAGGATCGCCTGGTAAATCTCCTGACAAAACGAACGTCAGTCCGGAACAGAACGTTGGTCCGGCACAGAATGAACCCCGGTTCCGCGACACGATTGCGCAGAATCGCGTTCCTGAGTTCACCGTTTATCCGGGAGGCGTTCGAGGTTCGGGCGCTAGTGGAAATCGTTTCACGATCGCGAAAGCTCAACGATCGATCTCTTTGAGGGTTGTAGTTGAGAATCCTGCAGCGGCGGAAAGCTATCGCGCCTCCATCGAAACCGCCGACGGTGCTGTAGTAAAGACGTTTGCTTCACTCAAACCCACCTCAGAGAACATCATTAACCTCCCGCGGGTGCCGGCTTCGCAGCTTCCGTCCGGCATTTACGTCATCACGTTACAGGCCCATCAGCCTGACGGCACCTTCCGCAAGATCGGCGATTACACCTTTAACGTCGTGAGAAAATGACGTGGTTCATTTCAACCGGTGAGAAGAAGGCTCAGATGATCAAGAGGACGCGGAAACTAAGGATATGATCACCTGATACTCAACGCTCATGGATTTGCAAGATATCCCAAGCAACAATCCAGCGAATAAATAATCACGCGCAAGTGTTAAAGGCCAGCTCTGCTGTCTCGTGATTCGATCGAACAAACCGAGAGCCCTGGTGAAAAACGTACTCGCGCCGCAGGGCTCTCGGCCTCCTCTCTAATAACGCGTTGATAATTGATAACGAATGAGAAACTGCAAATAGTGTTTCGAAAGACTCTTTTGCAATCGACGACGACTTGACTAGATGCTGGAAAATCATTCTTTGTCGTCAGCAAATTGCAATTGCAGTCTTGCAGAACGAAACCTGAACGCGCCGAACGATCTCTTGGTCGCACGATATTCAAGGAATGATTTCCGGAGTTCAGATGTGAATCCCGCGAATTAGTGACGAAAGCACCAGAGTTCAGTTCATGATTCTCAAGTTGCAGGCAGCAATTCACTCGGTCCTTGTTTCTTTTCGCGCATTTCAAGAAATGATCGCGAGGATCATGGATGCACGTTGAGAATTTCAAAGCAATGTTTACATCTTCAGCTCTCAGTTCACCAACCCTTAAAGATTCAAAGACTGCGGCTTCAGTTTCTTCCACACCTCGGTATTGACTTAGACCAATTGAGAGACATATAAGGGCATTAGAAACGGTCTCACTATCAAGGTCTTCAAGAGACTTGAGACAGAGAAAGAAACTGAATCTCTCTGAATAGGAGTCCTCTCATGTCACGCCGATTTCTCGCAGTTCTAAGCTTTCCACAACGACTTCGAGAGTCCAAAGTTTCAATGACTAACAGCACACCAACTCCACACACTCGAAAATGGACAATACTTGCGTGCGCTGCCGTCCTGGCTTGCATAGCGGTGGTACTCGCCGCAGTAAGTTCTTCGACATTCAGATCTAGAACAACGCAAATCCATCTAGTCAATGACACTGGAGCGCTCGCACTGGTAGCGCAAGAAGTGGTCGACGGCAGGACACGGCTACAGTTCAAAAATATTTCTGCCAAAGATGTGAACGGCTTTGTCTTGGGCTTGCCGAACCTGCGGCAAATAGAAATAGATACCACTACGGGAGACCGTGTGATCAAGCCGGGCGAGGTTCAGGATATTGAGATCCCTGGGCCATTGCCAACTATAACAATATTGGCAGTGATGTACGCAGATGGGAGTCTGGAGGGTGACCAAATTACGGTTGCAGAACTCCGAGACAGGCGCTCTGCTTTGAAGGCGGAGTTGAGACGTATGCTTGGATTGGTCGTTGCGGAGGCTCAGTCCCGCGACGCCGACACCCCAGGAGCATTCGACCGACTTGAATCAGCTATGTCGAAGCTTGCATCGACGGTCCCTGACAGAGAAACAGCCCAAGCGAACGCGCTGCGAGTGGCCAAAGGTGATTTCGCTAATGTCCTTGAGGTCATGCGACATAGACTGGAGCGGAATGCGCATCTCAACCAGCATGAGTTGATTCGGGAGTTAAAAGAGCGGATTGAACGTCGGATCGCTGGTCTATGAAGCCTCAATGTAAAAAGCGTATCAGGAGTCGAAAATGGTCAGTGTGATTACCTTCTGCGCTTACTTTGTACTTGCCTTCTTTTCGTTAAACCAGTCAGGTTGTCCAAGCTGGGGCGATGGCATCCTCGTTGAAACAAGAGGATGTTCAAATCTTTATAAAGAGCAGAAGACGTTTGTATCTTTTTACGATCCGTCGGAAATGGAACCGCATACGAATGGGCGAGGTCAATGCGGTGGAGGTCTTCAGTGCTGGCCGGGTTTTCGACAACCATTCTCCGAAGACACTGGCCAAGACGCCACAAATTATTATCGGCAGTGGGTTGCTAAGGTCGATGAAAAGGTGGTGGTATATCCGGAGTTCGAAGAGCCATATTGCGATACTTCCACGACTCTGACTTTTCGAGAGCCTACGAACTCAGGTAAGTGTCTAAAACCAACGCCAACCAACCAGGACGACTGTGAATCTATAAGCTGGTTTTGGAATCCGTTTAGCGACTCCTGTCAAGAAGATGCCCCGCCTGAGTGCAACCTGTTCCCGGAGGTTTGCGAAAACGGTATCTGGAGTTTCCAATGGTGTGGCTGTGTTCCTTACAACACCCCGATCCTGGTAGACCTCAACGGCAATGGATTTGACCTGACTAATGCGGACAACGGCGTATCGTTCAACCTCAACAACATTGGTGGAAAAGAAAAGCTTGGGTGGACCAGCGCTAATTCTGATGATGCGTGGTTGGTGATGGATCGAAATGGGAACGGGACGATTGACGATGGTACTGAACTGTTTGGTGACCTCACGGCGCAGCCTAATCCGCCCGCTGGTGAAAAGAAGAACGGATTCCGTGCGTTGGCTGAGTACGACAAAATATCAAATGGTGGCAATGCTAATGGTCAAATTGAGAGCGGCGACTCCGTCTTTCCAAAACTGCGACTTTGGCGAGACACCAATCACGACGGCTTATCCGAACCGACCGAGCTACAGACACTGACCTCGCAAAACGTGAGCGCATTAGAGCTCGACTACAAGTATTCAAAGAAGACTGACAATCACGGTAATCAATTCAGTTTTCGAGCTAAGATTAAGAGTTCTAACGACCAACAACTTGGACGCTGGGCCTGGGATGTTTTCTTAGTTAGAGACCCTGAATAGGTCTGTTTTCTTCAATGACGGAGGATAGGGCCGCCTCCGCGAAGATCCTGAAAGCCCCAACGCTCTACTTGCCTCGACCTGCAAAAGCAAATAGACTCCGCTTCCCAGAACGCCGCTCGGAGTAGCTGTTAAGACTCACGATCTACGTTTGTTCCGCAAGCACGTCGACATGAAATCCGTCAGCGGCCGATTGATTGACGACCTAATGAAACAATCGCAGTCCGATCAGACTTTAGGACAAGCCATCGTCACCCTGATGAAACCACGAGTCGTTGAAGCACTGGAGGATCAAGTAGAGCGTTATGTGGAAACGGGAGATTTCAACAGAGCGAACAAACAACCCGAAGCCGGCAAGTTCGAGAACTTAAAGCCTTATGCTGAAGACGTGGATTCACGATGTTATTCAGGCAGTGGACCCTTGGATGTCAGACAAAGACATTCAGGCAGGGGCGCGATGGGATCCCGAGGTTGCACGGGGATCCGTGACAGCAACAAGAGAAACACCTCAAAACAAAAAGCGCTTAAACGAGAGTCTGTGGCAATATCACTCCCAAACACCTTTTTCCCAGAAAGAAGGAAACAATCATGAAACACATAACACCAATAACCCTGCTACGAGCACTTTGCGGCGCGACGTTGTTGCTACTTGCGGCGCACTCAGAGCAAGCTCTCGCGCAAAATCCAAGTCCAACACCGCAAGCGGCGCCTACACCGGAATTCCTCTCGATCACGGTTGTCAGCGTCAAGCCGGACATGATGGTCGAATTTCAGAACTTCATGAAAAACACCACTAACCCTGCGCTTAAAAAAGGAGGGCTCACGTGGCGTGAAGTTTGGCAGAATACAGGTGCGGCAGGTGACGCGTTTGAATACGTGCTCGTGAGTCCTGTGGCAAAACTCGCCGAGTTTGACGGTCCGAGTGCGCTCGAAAAGGGCTTAGGCGCACAGGGTTTTGCGGCGTGGCAAACGAAGGCAAGCAGTCTCGTAAACAGTGTGCATAGATTCATCATTCGGACGCGACCCGATTTGAGTTTCGCGGCTCAACGGACAGGAGCACCGAAGCTCGCCGTCGTACAGTTCATCGATGTTGCTCCGAATCGAAACAACGATTATGAGAACTTCCTGAAGAATGATTTCGTCCCCGTGATGAAGCAGGCCGGTGTCACTTATCTGGTATCTCAGACAATCTTCGGAGGAAATGGCAACGAATACATTACGCTCACCATGCGGGACAGCTTTGCAGATCTCGATAAAGGGCCTGTCCTCACACAGGCGCTAGGACAAGAAGGTGCCCAAAAACTAATGCAGAAAATGCCTCCGGGTGCGGTGCTGAACGTTGAACGTTCCATCACTAAATTCGTCCCCGAGTTAAGCATCATGCCCGCAACACAGTAAGCGAACTCGTGCGAGCCTCGCCGCCTTGGAATGGACCACAAAGGGGAACTGATTCTTCTTTGTGGTCCTTATTCATCCAAGCACGTCATCCAAGCACGCGTTCTACTGGAATACGTGAAGTGCCCTGCCGCTAGGCACGTTGGCAGGAATTAGTTTCCGCAGGTTCTCCGGCTTAGCTCGCGGAACCAGTAGTCCATTGCGCACAAACTCCACTAGTTCATCAAATTCAATGGTTGAGAGTCGGCGAGGTGTCTGCATCAATGGATCAAGGCGTGCCAACACAGGGGCAATCGGGCCTAGATGTCCTCGCAAATCTGCGTCTACCCCGGCAGCTATTGGATCGTAGAGCAGTGCTTGGGTAGCGGGGTCGAGGTGAAAACGAATCGCATCCTCTAGTCTGGTGAACGCACCGTTGTGGAAGAATGCAGGTTGAACGGCGTAGTTTCGTAGGGGCGACGTGCGGAATACATATCGGTCATTTGCATTTCCCGTTATCTGTTCCAACCCAAAATCCTCATTCTGAGCCGGTCCGTCGAACGTGACATTTCCAGCGGCAGGATTGCCGGACTCTGGCGCAATTTGCGGTACGCCGATAACGTGGCCGCGAAAATCACTGAACATCTCATTTGACTGACCGGAAACGGCGTGACAAGCAACGCAGTTGGCTTCCCCGAAGAAAAGATTTGCGCTCCCCATGTCGGAAGGCGCCGACGGACGCGCGATTGTAATTGAACATCTACCTGCTGAAACCCATCCCAAGCTCAGAAAGTTGATGGAGTCGCCAATCAAGCCTGGCGAACCCGAGTAGACTGGACCATGCCGAACCTCACGTCGACATTCCCAAACCTCAGTCGCGAGTTGTAACAGGACAAATAAGCACTTCTTGCTGACTTACGACGATTTTGGGACTAGAATTCACCTGCCTACTCAGTTTGATACTGAAATATCCCGCTCTGGGCAGTCACTACTAATCGCCCCGTGTACTGCTCAGGGGGCAAAAACATAGTTCCCCCACAAGTTCATCCAAAAATCGTGAGTGGCGCCAGCCATAGCCCAGAATCACGTGAATTCTTTGGTTGAGCCGCTCACTCCTACAAGGAGGGGCAAGTGAAACACTCAAATTCGATAACACTTCTTTGCCTGGCGATCACCGGCATGCTGGTCACGACGTTTCTCGTCATAGCGCAGGCATCAATTCCGGGCGCCGATGTAAGACTTTCGAATGATTTTCCTGGAGGCGGTTACGTAAGCACATTCACACTGGCCACCGGCATACCTTATACAGACGCCGTGCTCCAGGAGTGTTCGGTTGCGCGCGGGCGCCAGAACGAGCCGGCAGTTGCACTCAATCCTCGTAACACCAACGTCCTGATCGGAAGTGCAAATGATTATTGCGGCACCTACGCGGGATCTCCTCCAGGGACCTTCATTCCTGCTGGTCCAATCTGGCTCGGTTACTACAGATCCGAGAACGGAGGCGCGAGTTTCCAAAGCTCATTGGTACCGGGTTATCCAGGAGATACTTCGCCATATGCTGGTTTGGCCCAGATTCGCACAGCTTCCGCCGGCGATCCCGTCATAGCATGGGACAACCACGGGCGTGTTTTCATGGGCGCTGAGAGTAGTGGCGATCCGGCTCTAACGACAAAAAGCTTTGGCGACGAGTGGGTGGCTCGATTCGATAACCCGGAAGGTGAGAACGGAAATACGATCAACGACGGCAAGCGCTTCCTCGGATCGACGATTGTCGCTCGAGGTGTCTCCGCGCCGAATTTCCTCGGCATCTTCAATGACAAGACGGCCATCGAGGCGGACCGCACGGGCGGGCCTTTTGACGGCAATGTCTATTTCGCCTATTCAAGATTTCAAGGAGCCGGCGTTAACACGATCTATTTCGTTCGCTCAACAGATCATGGCGCTACCTTCTCACACCCGGTAAAAATCGGAGCTGGTGGACCGGAAATAAACTTTGTTCAATTTCCGGAGATCGCGATCACTGGAAATGGGCATGTCTACGTCACTTTCGTACGCGCCGACTTTCCTTTCACCCAGAAAAAGCAAGCCGTGATCATGTACGTTAAATCAACCGATGGCGGCGTGACGTTTTCGAAACCAGCCGTGCTGACCAACTTCATCCAGTATCGGGCCTTTGATGAGGCTCAACCTGAGTCCATTCCAATACCGCCGAGTTCGGTTGACGATCGCGAGACTGAGGAGGACGGAAAATCACAGTTCAGCATCGTGCGTGACTGTGGCGACTTCTCCAATCATTGTGTCTCAGGATACACCTTCTTCCGGCGCGATCCCTCGCCGCGCGCTACTGCGGATCAATTGGACCAGCAACACGAGTGGGTATATGTCATCTACGATGCAACCAAACCGGGGACCGAAGTGCCCACAGGCACAACTTACAGTTCAGTCACGCCAGGAGTAGGCAGTCAATCGGGTGTTTACTTCACACGGTTCGACGGCGCCACGGGTACACATACGGCGCCGGTATTAATTGACAATCAGGCTGTTGGACATCAGTTCTTCCCGGACATCTCCGCGGATGGTGGCCAACTGCATGCTCTCTGGTGGGATACCCGTAACGATCCGTGTTACTCGCCGACTCGGCCTGTCGGTAATTGCGCGGACAGAACTGTCGTGCCGGCGTTGGACGTTTGGGCGGTAACTTCGACCAACTTCGGCACCACATGGACCAGTAACACGCGTCTAACGGACGTCAGAAGTAACGGCAATTACGAACAATTCGACAACCGCACCGTACCGTTTGGCGGTGACTATTTGTGGATCACCTCACTGGGAAATTTCTCGTTTGGCGCATGGACTGACTGGCGCAACACCGTCCAGGGAATTGATCCGCGCGAAGTAACCGAGGATGAGGATAACTTCACCGCCGATGTGAAACAGTGTCGCACGTTCAATGCAACAATCGGCTTATGGAGTGGCGACCAGTGTCCGCACGACGGCGGGATCGATCAAGACATCTTTGGAGACCACACACCGTAGACGATCGTTTACGGCGCGGTTAACAGCAGGAACTCCGCATCGCTCGAATCAGCCACCCGTAGATGCCAATCTCGCGGGTGGCTCGAGCGACGAACTCTGGAGGCGGCGATCGGAACCGAACCGATGAATAAAGGTTTTGTAACCGTCCCTCAAAACACTGCCATTGAAAACTGGAGGTTTCCGAGCCCAGAGTCCGGCCTTTTGGTTTGTCCATTCTGCTTTAGCTAGTGGTTATTCTGATCGTGCATTTTCCGTCAACGGGAATGTTGACGTGCTGCGTCTTATTGTTGTTGTGGTCGGTGATAGCAACGCTCGCTATTGACTTGTCCTTGTTGCTGTACTTGCCGCCCTGCCCCTTAAAGGTCTGCTCGTTGAATTCGATCTCCACTGAACCGCCTTTGATGATAATGTCAGCTCCGTTAGGGCTTGTAGTAGACATGTGAGACTCCTTTGAAGTTGAGGTTTTGAGAATAGGGGAATGAAGCGGCTTATATCACAAGGCGGGAATGCTTGATATAGCTAGCGGGCAAAGCACCCTGCCAACTCTGGATTCCAGATCTCCGATTACAACACTACCGACTCCGCGTATGAGCGAAAGATAACCGACAACCTAGCTGTTAATCCTACTCGACTATGCTTGCCTCGCTGGAATCCATATTGACGATCTGGTCGACGATGAAATGGAATTGAAGTTCTGATTCGTCAACGTCACACTAATGGCCCAAGGATTTATCGAAGCGAACTGCAAGTCATCCGTCGACAGATCAGCACATATAAAAAGGTCACCTGTCTGCTCCAGTAGACACTGGATCAGCGGACCGTTGATTGAGGAATGAATTTTTCGCGATTTGGTTATCGAATAACACGGATACCGACCGGCATAGATGTTGCTCCGAATAGCCGCACATCTCACGAGTTCCCGCATCACCGATGGACCTCTGTGATTAGCTAACTGCCGCTTTCAAGGCAGAATTCAACCGCATTAGAATTCTCTGCGAGAGTTGGCCTCACTTTACTCACACCACCCAATGGAGGATTACATGGCAACGACAAAAAGTAAGACCGAAGGGGGAACAGCCACGCCTCGCGGGGATGATTCCTCGAATTTGCTTAACACCTTCCTGGACGGGATCAGTAGATACATCGAGCAGTTCACCGGCAGCGTGAAGAACTCGTTGGTCGAGGGTGACGACGTCCACGACATAGCAGATACGCTCAGCGCGACGCTCAGAGAGCAGTTCGTCCAGTTGAACGGCTTCCTCAGAGCAGAATTCGACAAACAGTCGCCCAGGGCGAGAGAAGAGGTTGGGCGGATTCTCCGAATGACCGCTGCCAATGGTCTGGTCGAACGCGCGGTGCCGGCAGCGGGAGGCTCCATCACGCAGGCGAAAGGTTTAGGGCTCTCAGGCATTATCAAAGAGCTCAAGAAGATCATCCGAATGCTGCTTGACATATTCTTCCCGAACTTTAAGCCGAAGTGGCTCGATATGCTTTTCACGTTGATAGACGAACTCTTCGACTTGATTATCAGGCTGCTGTTTCCAAAGCTGGCAGACACACTCTCCCGGCATGAAGTCAATTATCTCCGGGAACTCCGAGCCACCGCGCAATTGGCGAGAATGAACGAGTCGGGAGGTGATGAGAACGGCGATGATGATTAAAGCACGTCGCTGATGTGACGGACACGCGAGGCTTCCTTGACGGGCATGCCGGCTTTCTTCGCAGACGGGAATAATAAAAAAAACGAGGAAAGTCGGCACGTGAACGTTTTTATCTATTACGTCCTGAAGCTGTGGTCTTGCAAAACCATCCAGCGATCTGTTGTTTCACCTTCTTACAGCTTTGGCGGTAGCGCTGCACCGTCACCGCCATGACCGCTTGTGAGAGAACGAGGAAAACTTATACATTTAAGCCTGTCGCCATTCAAGCTGTGGCATTATCCGTTTGTTGAGGGTTCGTCACTTACTCATTTTGTGCTTACGCATGATGAAGAGAAGTTGTACCTACTCGCAACCGCTGCAAGACATTGCTTGCCTTATGGTGGAGACCGGGATGCGCCCCGAAGAGATTTACAGAATTTGCCGTGAGAATGTTTACCTGGACAAAGGCTGCGAGGCGCAAAGTATGGCTCAATGACACAGCATGCGGCGTTCTATCTCGCAGGCTCGACAAAATTGATGGTGACTATCTATTTCCCGGTCGCGTCGAAGGTAAACCGATCGTCAAGGTAAACAACGCTCACACGGCCACGAGAAAGCGTTGCGACGTTGCGCCGTTCACTCTTTACAGTCTGCGCCACACATGGGCAACGCGAGCAGCAGAATCAGGTGTTGACTTGGTAACGCTGGCAGCAATGTTGGGCCACAGCAAGATCAATATGGTCCTGCGATACGCACACCCGACTGAGCAACACCAGGCGGCAGCAATGCAGATGATCCAACAGCGCATGGCAGCACGATAACAAACGGTGCGCCCGCCCACTTGTACCGAAGGTCCGTAGCAATGCGGGCCTTTTGCGATCATGCGTGAACACTGTGAACGCTTTGATGGTACGAGCGTTTATTGGAGGCGGCGATCGGAATCGAACCGATGAATAAAGGTTTTGCAGACCTCTGCCTTACCACTTGGCTACGCCGCCACTCGGAAGGTCAAACGCAGAAGGCGGAGAGATGAAGTAAGTTTACTCGAAAGCGCTGAGGCTTTCACTTCCATCCCACCGCCTACTGTTGAATCGTGGAGCGGGAGACGAGATTTGAACTCGCGACCCTCGCCTTGGCAAGGCGATGCTCTACCACTGAGCTACTCCCGCTTTGAGCACGGTCGATTCTAGCGATTCGCTTCCGCTTGTCAAGCGAGCCCTCGGAACGAAAGTCCTAGCCTCAGAACACGCGGATCAGAGCAGATTCATTGACATCCGCCTGCAAAACGGAATAATTTCCCTCGCAACTCGGAGGAACCCCAATGAAAACCAGAAGATTCTGCGTCGCGCTCTCGACCTTTGTCCTGTTGTGCCTAACTACCGCCGTCACCGCGCAACAAGGCTACAAAAAACCACCAAAAGAAGTGCTCGACATCCTGAACGCACCGACAACGCCCGGCGCTTCCGTCAGCCCAACTCGCGACAACGTGATCCTGAGCACCGGCCTGCGATATCCGCCCCTCGCGGACCTGGCCCAACCAGTGCTGCGTATCGCCGGTCGTCGCATCAACCCGCAGACCAACTCGCCGTTTCGCTTTCAATACTCCGTCGGCCTGACGCTCAAACGCATCGCCGACGGTTCGGAAATCAAAATCGAAACGCCACTGGGCGCGAAGATCAGCGGCCTCGAGTGGAGCGACAACGGTAAACATTTCGCGTTCCTGAACACGACTTCGAATCGCGTCGAAGCCTGGGTCGGCGACGCGGCCACAGGAAAGATCCGGAACCTGAGAGGATTCACGATCAACTCCGCGGTCGGCAACCCACTCGGCTGGCTGCCTGACAATCGCACGTTGCTGGTCCAACTCGTGCCCGCCAACCGCGGCGCCGCGCCTGCGGAACCTGCCGTTCCACCCGAGCCAAACACGCAGGAGAGTTCCGGCCGGCCTGGGCCAGTCCGCACGTACGAAGACTTACTCAAGAGTCCACACGACGAAGACCTCTTCGAGTACTACGCGACTGCGCAACTCGCACTGGTCGATACGATCAGCGGGCGCGCTACACCGTTCGGCCAACCGGCGATCTTTCTGTCAGTCGACGCGGCACCCGACGGTCATCACCTACTCGTAACGCGCGTGCATCGCCCGTTCTCGTATCTCTTTCCCGATTCGGCTTTTCCGCGAGACGTCGAGGTTTGGGACACGAAAGGGAAGCTGGCTTACAAAGTCGCGAGTCTGCCGCTGGCAGATCAAGTTCCGATTAACGGCGTCACCACTGGACCACGCTCGGTACGCTGGCGGCCAACCGAACCCGCCACACTCGTGTGGGTGAAGGCGTTGGACGACGGGGATCCGCGAAAGAAGGTGGCCAATCGCGACAGCGTACTGACGATCAAAGCGCCATTCACGGGCGAGCCGGTAGAGCTGTTCAAGACTGAGCATCGGTTCACGGTCGCCGGCTTCGGTGAAAAAGGCGGGTTGATGTATTTCTCCGACTTCGATCGCGAGAAGCGTTGGCAACGAACATTTGTTTTTTACCTGGACAAACCGGATGTCGCCCCGAAAGAAATCTCTAGCCGCAATCAACAGGATCGTTACAGCGATCCCGGAACGCCCGTGACGCGCGTAGTTGGCGGACAGCGCGCGATCCTGCAAAACGGCGACTTCATTTATTTGATCGGCAACGGCGCGAGTCCGGAAGGTGATCGCCCGTTCCTCGATCGACTCAATTTACAGACGCTGAAAACCGATCGGATCTTCCGCAGCGACGCCGACAGTTACGAAACAGTCGTCGCATTGTTAAGCGACGACGCCACGAAGTTTCTGACGCGACGCGAGTCGCCGACACAAGCGCCAAACTACTTCGTTCGCACCGTTGTCGATAGTGTGAACAACGCCGCTCGCGCCTTCACGAATTTTCCCGATCCGACGCCGCAGTTGCGTGGAATCAAAAAGCAGTTAATTACTTACAAACGAGCGGACGGCGTGCAATGCTCGTTCACGCTCTACCTGCCGCCGAATTACAAACCCGGCACGAGACTGCCAACGGTCGTTTGGGCCTATCCGCTCGAGTTCACGGATGCCGGCACCGCATCGCAGGTGACCGGTTCGTCGCAACGAGCGACCTCGATCGGCGGACCGTCGCATCTCTTCTTCCTGCTCGAAGGTTACGCGGTGCTCGACGACGCGACGATGCCGATCGTCGGCACTCCGGAAACCGTCAACAACACGTACGTCGAACAGATTACGATGAGCGCTAAAGCCGCGATCGACAAAGCGGTGGAGCTCGGTGTAACCGATCCGGATCGCGTCGGCGTTGGCGGTCACAGCTATGGCGCGTTTATGACTGCGAACCTATTGGCCCATACCGATCTGTTCCGCGCGGGCATTGCGCGCAGCGGCGCTTACAATCGCACGCTGACGCCGTTTGGTTTTCAGAACGAGCGGCGCACGCTTTGGGAAGCGCCTGAGATGTACTTGAAAGTCTCGCCTTTTATGTACGCGACGAAGATCAACGAGCCGTTGCTGATGACGCACGGCGAGGCCGACGACAACACCGGCACGTTCCCGATTCAATCGGAACGCATGTACCAGGCGTTGAAAGGACAGGGCGCTACCGTGCGGCTGGTGATGCTGCCGCACGAAGCGCACGGCTACGCGGGACGCGAGAGTATCGAACACGTGCTGTACGAAATGATCACGTGGTTCGACAAGTACGTGAAGAACGCGCCGCCGCGAACGAAGCAGGATACGTCAACGTCTCAGAAGGTCCAGTAGTTACGGATCAGTTCGATTTGGGGGGTTGAGTCAGGCGGCAAAATCACAGTGACGACGTCGTAGCGATACGGTTGATCGTCGAGTTCAAATAGACGGCGGTAGGCCCGCGCAGCACGCGTGACCTGCCGCCGTTTGCGCAAGTCGACATTTACTTGCGGCGGCGCAAACCAGTCGGACGCGCGGGTTTTGACTTCGACGAAGCAGAGTGTTTCGCCTTCGTAAGCGATCAGATCGATTTCATTGTTGACGACTGCGCCGCGCAGGTTTCGGTCGACGGGCAGAGTGAAGTTTGCGGCGACGAGACGATAGCCGCGTTGTTCGAGATACGCGGCCGCGTAAGCTTCTCCGCGCTTTCCGAGTTCGATGCCAGGTGAGGATGACATTTTGGTTTGTTCCTTGTTCTTGGTGCTTTGTACTTTGTTCTCAAGCCGATCGCTCGTAGTCAAGCAACAGGCCAACAAAGAACAAAGCACAAAGTACTAAGTTCTAAGCGTCGCGATCGTACGCGACTTTCAACCAGTGTTTGACTTCATCGTCGATATCGTCCACCGACGTGATCGGAATCCGGTGAGTGATTCGATCCTTCTTCGCAAATCCGCCGGTGTCGATTAAACGACCTTTCGCTTTCATATCGCCGAGCGCAAAACCCATATCAATGCGCGTTTGCGTTGCCGGTTTGATCTGCGCGAAGACGTGGTTGCGATAGAGCGGGACGATCGTCGTACACGGACACGCCTTCGCTTCTTTACCGGTCTTCAGACCCAGCTTAAGCAGCTTATCGTAGAGCGGCCGCAAACCCGCTTTGCCGCCGGAAAACATGTTGTCGACGTCGCGCTCCGCCTGTTGTAAATAAAGCTCCGGATCGCCTGACTCCGCGCCTTTTCCAAACGAACGTTCAGCCAGCCACCACGCGGTGTTTGTGCCGAGTCCGTATTCGTCCTTGAGCCAGGCGCGGCGTTTCTGTTCATCTGCCGGGCCTGATTTCTTGATGTGTTTGAGCCACTCTTCGAGCGAGCGCCCGGTTTTTTGTTTGAGTTCGGCGATCCACTTCTGAGTCATGAGGACGCCGGGATGGACGCTGTAGATCGTTTTCATACGCGGGAAAGATAGCGCAAGAGCGGGAGTTCGCGCTTCTTGAAAATTGCTCTAACCACGAAGAGCGACAAAAGTCACAAGAGGCACAAAAGTTTATTCGTCTGTGGTGAAATCCACGGTGGGCAGAAACCTGGGTGGACGTCGTGCTTTTGTCGCTTGCTCGAACGCGTAGGCGATCTTGATCAGCGTCGGTTCACTGTAAGCGCCGCCGAAGAACGAGACGCCAACGGGCAGACCGTAGACATAACCAGCGGGCACAGTGATGTGTGGATAGCCGGCGACTGCCGACGCCGATGAGTAACCGCCGGTGAAATGATCGCCATTGACCCAGTCGGTGGGCCACGGTGGTCCACCAGTGGGCGCCATCATCGCGTCGAGGCGATGCTTCTTCATGATGAAGTCGATGCCTTGTGTTCGCGTGAGCAGATGGTTCTTGCGCAGCGCCTGCAGATACTTCGGATCGGTGAGTGGTCCTTTGGCTTGCGCTTTCTCAAAGATGTCCTGGCCGAAATACAGCATCTCGAAACTGGCTTTCGACTCGTTGAAGTCGATCAACTCTTTCAGCGACCGCATCGGTGCTGAAGCCCCGAGGCTCGCTAAATACGCATTCAGATCGGCTTTGAACTCATACAACAGCACTTCAAATTCGGAATCATCAAACTTACCCTTCGTCGGAATGTCTGCCGGATCGATGAAGGAAGCCCCGAGCCGACCCATCGCGTCCTTTGATTCCTTTATCAGTTTATCGACGGCTTCATTGAAACCCAGATACTGGCGCGCGACGCCGATGCGCATTCCTTTCAATCCGTCTTTGTCGAGGAAACGCGTGTAATCCGCGTAAGCTTTACCGCGACTTTCAGCCGTGGTCTTGTCGCGCGGATCTTCACCCGTCAACGCGCCGAGAATGATCGCTGCGTCAGTGACAGTCCTCGCCATTGGACCAGCAGTATCCTGGCTATGCGATATCGGAATGATTCCGGCGCGGCTCACGAGACCGACGGTCGGTTTGATACCCACGAGCGAGTTCGCGGACGACGGACAGACGATCGATCCGTCAGTCTCGGTGCCGATCGCAGCGGCGCAAAGATTCGCCGACGCCGCTGCACCCGAACCCGAACTCGAGCCGCACGGATTTCGATCCAGCGCGTACGGGTTCTTAGTTTGACCACCACGAGCACTCCAGCCGCTCGACGATTTAGTTGAACGGAAGTTGGCCCATTCGCTCAGGTTTGTCTTACCTAGAATTACTGCGCCTGCGTCGCGCAGTTTCTTCGCCACCGATGCGTCCTGAAATGGTTTTGCGCCAATCAACGCGAGCGATCCGGCGGTGGTCATCATCCGATCCTGAGTGTCGATGTTGTCTTTGATGAGGATCGGAATGCCGTGCAGTGGTCCGCGTATGCGTCCTTCCTTGCGTTCGCGATCGAGGGCGACAGCGATCGCTTCGGCGTCAGGATTGAGTTCGATGACGGACTTTATCGTCGGACCGCGCTTGTCGACGTCGTTGATGCGATCGGTGTATTTCTCGACGAGCGATCGCGCGGAATACTTCCCGTACTGCATGCCTCGTTGCAGATCGGCGATGGTGAGTTCGTCGAGCTCGAAGGCCGGTGGTGGCGTAAACGCTGCTGTCGGTTTGGTGACTGCAACCGCCAGCGCCGTGGCAGTTGTTTGCAGAAAGTTTCTACGTTTCATTCGGCCGCTGTATGAGCGCGTCTTAACTTGGTTTGATCTTGAATGAGTTGAAGAACCGGTTGATGGTCACTTGATCTTCCTGGTCCTTCGGGTAACCGATAACGATTTGATACGGCCGGCGGCCAACCATGTAAACCCGCGACTTGAAAGTTCTGTCAGCCGTCTCCGCCACAAACTCGATCGCCTGGTAACCATCGATCTGAAGCGGACGAGTGCTCACGAGTGTCGCCTTGATGCCTTTTACGAAGTTGTCGCGGTTGGCAGCCAGCTCGCTTTGCCGGTTGAAGTTGAAACTCGGATCGTAGTCGACCCAGCCGATGAGATAAACGTTCGGATCATGGCGGATGACGAACAGGTGGGTCGTGTATGGACCATGCTCGCTCGGCGTAGTCTCCGTCTTGTCGGTCGGTATTTCCGGCATCAGGACGGAGAAGCGGCCTATGTCCGAATTAAACCTCACCCATCCGCCGTCGTTATCGATTGCGGCGGGGGTTGCCGGCGGGTTCGAGGCGGGCGGCCGGCGGGGCGAATGTTCCTGGGCGACGATTGCGGCACTTAACGCCAACGTCAGTGAAAAAATAGCGACGAAACGGCTCATGATGAAATCCCCTTCAAAAGTGCTCAAAGACTCAGAGGCTTATACCACGGATCGACCGCAGATGACACGGGTTTGAACGCCTTGTAAGCTATCGAAGTTTATGGATTCAAAAAACACACAGGTGGCGATCGTGGGCCGTCCCAACGTGGGCAAATCCACGCTCTTTAATCGCCTCGTCGGGGAGCGGCGCGCGATCGTTGGCGACGAGCCCGGAATCACGCGCGATCGGATCTACGGCGAGGTCGAATGGGCGGGCCGCAAGTTTTCCCTGATCGACACCGGCGGTATCGTTCCCGACGACGATGCAGTGATTCCCGCGAATATTCTGAAGCAGGCGGGAGTGGCGATTGACCAGTCGCAGTTGCTCGTGTGGGTGGTCGATGCGCGCGCGGGCATCACGCAACTCGACGAGGAACTCGCGGCGCTGCTGCGTTCGACGGGGAAACCCGTCCTGATTGCTGCGAACAAAACCGACTCGGCAAAACTGGAGAGCGAGAGCACGGAGTTTTTCCGCTTCGGATTTGACGACGTGTTTCCCATCTCGGCGGAACAGAGTATCGGTGTCGGCGAGCTGCTCGATCGTATTGTCGAAACGCTCGAACACGCGGTAGTCGACGACGCGGAACCTTCGGCGTCCGCGGAGCTGCGGCTGGCGATCGTCGGCCGGCCGAACGTCGG
>DATANW010000219.1:0-10062 GCA_036266055.1 Pyrinomonadaceae bacterium
GCGCATCGGCGTGCACTACTTCAACCAGGGGCAGGTTGAGACTACAAAGACGTACATCCAGAAGGCGTACGATCTGCGCGACCGTGTCAGCGAACGCGAACGCCTGTATATCGCGGAAAAGTATTACAACTACGTAACCGGCGAAGTCGACCAGGCCGTCGAGACACTGCAAACGTGGTCGAAGCTTTATCCCAATGACTTCGTTCCGCACAACAACCTTTCGATCAATTACAAGCTCCTCGGCCGCCACGAAGACGCGCTGAAAGAATCGCTCGAAGCGTCTCGATTGAGTCCAAACAACACGAGCGCCCGAACAAACGTGATCAGCAACTTCCTTTCATTGGGGCGGTGGGACGAAGCCGAGCAAGCACTTGCCGAGTTGCGGAAGATCAATCCCGATCAGTCAATCGTGCACGGCACCGCGGCGTTTCTTGGTTTTATTCGCGGCGATCAAGCGGCAATCGATCGCGAGATCGAGTGGTCCAAAGGAAAACCGGAAGAAGCTGACTTCACTGCGACGCGCGCCGCCCACGCGATGTACCTGGGCAAGCTGAAGGAATCGCAACAACTTGCGCAACGTGCCGTCGAGTTGTTCAAGCAGCAGAACCGGGGAGAGAACGCCGCGAACGTTTTGCTGAGCCTGGCGGGCAACATGGTCGTGGTCGGCAAGTGCCAGCAGGCCAAAGACAACGTGAGCGCCGCGATGGGCTTGTCTCGCGGAGAAATGCTTCTCTCGGGCGCCGCCATGATCTACGCCGTATGCGGCGATGCTAGTCGTGCGCAGTCGATGATCGACGCGGCCCGTGCATCAGCCCCGAAGAACACCTTCCTCACTGCGATCATCACGCCCATGGTGCGCGCTGAGATTGAAAGGAACCGTGGCAACACGGCTGAAGCGGTCCAGTTGCTCGAATCGATTCGGAACTATGATCTCGGCGAAGCGACTGGTCTGTCGAATAATTTTGCGCGCGGTCACTGCTATCTCGAGCTGCGTCGCGGCAACGAGGCGGCGGCCGAGTTCAAGAAGATCATCGACAATCGCGGCATCGATGGTTTTTCTCCGATGCATGCGCTGTCGCATGTCGGAATGGCGCGCGCCGCGGTACTCAACGGCGACACCGCCGGGGCGCGAAAGGCGTATCAGGACTTCTTCGCGCTGTGGAAAGACGCCGACTCCGACCTGCCCGTAGTCGCTCAGGCCCGCAAGGAATACGACCAGCTAAAATCTTAAACACGGATATGATATAGTTCCGGCCCTAACAAACCCGCACTATATTCTCAAAAGGATCTGGATCAATGTCAGGACATTCGAAGTGGCATAGTATTAAACACAAGAAGGGCGCGCTCGATGCCAAGCGCGGCAAACTGTTCACGAAGTTTATTAAAGAGATCACCGTCGCCGCGCGTACGGGCGGCGGCGATCCTGACGCTAATGCGCGTCTCCGCAAAGCTATTCTGGACGCCAAGGGCGGCAACATGCCGAACGACACGATCGAACGCGCGATTCGTCGTGGCACCGGCGAAGAAGAAGGCGTGAACTACGAAGAGATCACGTACGAGGGTTATGGTCCGGGTGGCGTCGCGTTGCTGATCCAGTCCGTGACCGACAATCGCAATCGCACGGTGGCTGAGATCCGGCATCTTTTCTCTAAGAATGGCGGGAACCTTGGAGAGAGCGGCTCCGTCGGATGGATGTTCGAGAAAAAAGGTTACATCGTGGTCGACAAGGCCGCGAAGTCCGAAGATGAACTGTTTGAGCTCGCGATCGACGCCGGCGCCGATGACCTGCGCGACGATCAGGATACTTTCGAGATCCTCACTTCACCTGATGCCTTCGAAGGTGTGCTGACGGCGATCAAGGGCGCAGGAATTGAACCGCAGGCAGCCGAAGTCGAGATGATGCCGCAAAACTACATCCGCCTCGAAGGCGCCGACGCACGCCAGATGTTGAAGCTGATGGAAGCACTCGAAGACCACGACGACGTGCAGAAAGTCTCGGCCAACTTCGACATTAGCGAAGCCGATATGGCTGCTGTCTAGGCCACGGACTTATCCGATAGTTCAGGTTCTTCAGATCTGACTGGTTCACCCATCACTATCCGCACATTGTGAGTTTTTTCGTCGTCGATCAGTTCGATGGCGCCATCTGGTTGTAAGGCGCCGTCGACCTCGACACTGACAACGCCACGACTCACGCCCAGTGGATTCTCAACTCTGATCCGGTAGACAGCGCGTTTGCGACGGTAGGTGATCTCAAAGTCGCGCCACCAGCGCGGCACACACGGATCGATCCGCAGGTGCGTGCTTTCGAGTTTGAAGCCGAGTATCGATTCGAGACCCGCGCGATACATCCAACCCGCCGAACCCGTGTACCAGGTCCAACCACCGCGTCCGGTGTGCGGCGGCACTGCATAAACGTCCGCGACTGCGACGTACGGCTCGACCTTGTACTTGTGCAGACCGGCGCGCGTGGACGAGTGATTGATCGGATTCAGCAACGCGAAGAGTTCGCCCGCGCGCTCGCCATCGCCGAGCAGCGAATACGCGATCAGGGTCCAGATCGCGGCGTGAGTGTACTGCCCGCCGTTCTCGCGCACACCCGGAACGTAACCCTTGATGTAACCCGGATCGAGACTGCCTTTGTCGAACGGCGGCGTAAATAGAATGACGAGTCCGTCGCCGCGCCTGATCAAATACTCCTCGACCGCTGCCATCGCGCGTCCCATGCGATACGGATCTGACGCGCCCGAGATCACGGACCACGACTGCGCGATCGAATCAATGCGGCACTCTTCGTTGCGCGCCGACCCGAGCGGTGTTCCATCGTCGAAGTAGGCACGTCGATACCAGTCGCCGTCCCAGGCCTTCTCCTCGAGCGACTTTTTCAGGTTGTCGAGATGCTTGCGATAGCGATTGACGCGCACGCGTTGCTTGCGCGCTTCGACGTGAGGAGTGAACGCCGCGAGTGTCATGTAGAGAAACCAGCCGAGCCAAACGCTTTCTCCCTTGCCACCTTGTCCTACGCGGTTCATGCCGTCGTTCCAGTCGCCGGCACCCATCAACGGCAACCCGTGTTTGCCGACGGGAAGACTGCGATCGAGCGCCCGCGCGCAGTGTTCGAATATTGACGCGGATTCCTGCGAAACGGCCGGTTGCATGTACACCTCGTGCTGGTCGGGCGTTAGTTGAGCTTGTTCGAGGAAGGGAACTATTTCATCCAGCACAGACGCATCACCGGTCACTTTGATATAAAACGCAGTGACAAACGGCAGCCAAACGAGGTCGTCCGAGATTCGCGTGCGAACGCCGCGTCCACTCGGCGGATGCCACCAGTGCTGAACATCGCCTTCCTTGAATTGGTGCGCGCTGGCGAGAACGATCTGCCGGCGGGCGACGTCGGGATGGCTATAGACCAACGCCATCACGTCCTGCAACTGATCGCGAAACCCGTACGCGCCGCCGGACTGATAAAACGCGGTGCGCGCCCAAACGCGACACGAAAGCGTTTGATACAGCAGCCAGCGATTCAGCATCGTGTCCAATGCCGGATCGGGCGTTCGCACTTCAACCGTGCCGAGTATTTCGTCCCAATGGGCCAATACCTTCTCGAAGGCGGCGTTGACGTTTCCCGTCTGGCGAAACTGTGCGACCAACGCTTGCGCCGCTTCTTTCGATTCAGCCTCGCCGAGAAGAAACACAACCTCGCGAGCCGTTTGCGCCGGCAATTCGATCTGCACCTGAATCGCCGCGCATGGATCGAGACCGGCGCCGTCGCGGCCTGACAGGCCCACGCGTCTCAGCGCTGCCGGTGTTTCAAGTGAACGATTGCGGCCGATGAATTCCTTGCGATCGCAAGTGGCGCTCGCCAGTTCTTCGCTCGTTGCTGCGAATGCGACGCGTTCGGCGAATTCATTGTTGAAAGGATTGCGCGCAAAGATCGTCCCTGCCTCTTCGTCGATCTCCGTAATGATGTAAGGCGCGGTTGACGGGTGAAAGACGCCCAGGACGAGTTCGTTAAAGTGGATCACGGACAGCCGTCGCTTCCGCGGCGTGCGGTTACGCAAACGCAGGAGAAAGATTTTGACGGACGCGTCCAGCGGTGCGAACAGCAGCAGCTCCTGCGAAATGCCGTGACTCGTGTGTTCGAAGACGCTGTAACCCTGACCGTGACGAATGATGTACGGCTCTCGTTCCCGAATCGGCAGCGGCGTCGCCGACCAGACCGTACCGGAGTCTTCGTCGCGCAGGTAGATCACTTCACCGGGCGGATCGCTCACCGCATCGTTGGACCAGGGCGTCAGACGGTTCTCACGACTGTTCACGGACCACGTGTAACCGCCGCCGGTTTCAGTGACCTGGAAACCAAAATCAACCGCGTTGCCGACGACGTTGGACCACGGCGCAGGCGTCCACTGTTCCGCGCCGAGCGTCGTGACGTACTCGCGCCCGCCTTGATGGAATCCACCGAGGCCGTTGAAGAATGCCAGCTCCGGCAATTGAACCTGCGGTTCCGGATAGATCTGTGACGAGGCACGCGGTACCAGTAGCGGCGGCAATGGCTCTTCGATGTGCGGCCGTTCGATCTGGTCTTCAAAGTTGCCGCGATCCGCTACGATCACCACGCGCGCGACGGCGTGCAGCAGAATGCGATCCTGCTCGGGCAGTTGATCCGATCGTCGCAGGTAAACTCCGCCAGGCTTGTCTTGCAGGTGTTGCAGTCCACTCGTGCGAACAATCCGTTCCAGTTCGCCATGCAGCACTTGCATGTAATCAGTCGGCATGTCGTTGAGAATCACCAGGTCGACCGTCAGACCTTTGTAATGCAGGTATTCGTGAGCGCGGACCAGTTTCTTCACCGTGAGCATGTCGTCAGCCTTGCTGATGCGCACGACGACGACGGGCAAATCGCCGCTGATGCCGTACGCCCACAGCGTGGACTGCGACTTGGTGTTCAGCGCGAGCACGTGCGGGCTTGGTCGCAACGAGGGATCGGAATAGATAATGCGCGCTGCGAGTCGTTGGAAGAGGTGCGCCTCTTCAGAGTCGATTCCCAGGTGCGTCATCTCGACTTGCGCTTTGGTCCAGGCGAGTTGCAGTTCGCGTTCGAAGATATTCGGATCGTGATACTTGTCCGCGAGCGCCATCGCTTCTTCACGCGAACGCGCGACTGCAGTGCTGAACGAGCAGCGCACCGTTTGGTTCGCCGGAATCCTGACGCGCCGGCGGAGGCTGAACACCGGATCGAGCACGGCGCCGGTCGTGTTTGAAAGCGGACGATCCTCCATCACGGCGATCGGATTGCCGGGCGTGCGGCCGCGTCCCAGGAACCGGCCGCGATCCGTTTCGTACTGTACGGCGCCAACGGTTTCGCCTTCGACCACGACCACGTGGATGCCCCAGATCGGGCGGTCTTCAGACGATCGCTGCCGGCGATGGGCCATGATCGCGTTCTCCGCGTGCACAAACTCTGTTTCGATGAACAGGTTGCTGAACGCCTGGTGCGCGGCATCGGCGTTCGGACTCGCAAGCACGACTTCCGCGTAGCTCGTGAGCTCGATCTCGCGCGTGCGGGTGGAGTTGTTGGTCAGGGAGATGCGTCGCACTTCCGCGTTGTCTTCGGCTGAAACAACGATCTCCATGCGCGTTGAGATGCCCGAGTCAGTGCGACGAAAGTCGGCTTTGTCTTCCGAGAAAGCGACCTGATAAGCGTTTGGTTTGCTACGCACTGGTTGATGTCCGGCGGACCAGACCGCACCGCTGCGCACGTCGCGCAGGTAGATAAACGCGCCCCAGTTGTCACGCGTCACGTCTTCGCGCCACCGCGTTACGGCATCGCCTTCGCAGATCGAATAACCGGAGCCGGCCGTTGTGAGCATCACACTGTAGGCACCGTTCGAAAGCAGTTGTGTGCGCGGCGTGTCGAGGTTCGCCGTCTCGTAAACGCGCGTGACCATTCCCGGCATTGCCTGCAGCACGCGTCCGGTCAGAACTTCTTCCGCGCGCGGATGGGCCGCAGGCACTCCGACCGGTATCCGCTCCTGCAACAACAACTCCGTCGCCTGCACCGACGGGTCAGCGTGAAACTGTCGTTCGCACACCGCGCCGTTGAGCACGTTCGCCAGCGCGACGAGACTCATCCCCTGGTGATGGGCCATGAACGCACGAATCAAAACGGACTTCTGATTCTCGGGCAGACGTTCCGGCGTGTAGTCGATCGATTCGTAGTAGCCGTAGGGGCCAAATGCGCCCTCGTTGCGCAACCGGCGCAGGTTTTCCATTGCCACGGACGGGTGGACCAGAGCCGCGAGCAGGCTCGCGTATGGCGCGACGACGAGGTTCTCGATCAATCCCCGTTTCAAACCGAGACCGGGAACTCCAAATGGTCCGTACTGGTAGTTCAAATGAAGATCGCGCACGTTGTAAGCCGCTTCCGAGATGCCCCACGGCACGCCGCGCTCTTCACCGTACTCGATCTGCCGCTTCACGACTGTCCGATAAGTCTCGTCGAGCAGTGTGTTCGGATAATTTCGCATCACCAGCAGTGGCATGAGGTATTCGAACATCGTGCCGGTCCACGAGATGAGCGCGCGTCCGCCGTCGACTTTCGTCAGCGCCCGGCCCATGCGGAACCAGTGTTCTTGTGGCACGTCGCCTTTGGCGATGCCGACGAAACTGGCGAGCCGTGTTTCCGACGCGAGTAGATCGTAGTAAGATTCATCACGACGCGACGCCGTCACGTTGTAACCAATGGTGAAGAGCTTGCGCTCGACGTCGAAGAGGAACGAGAAGTCCATTTCGTCGACGATCTGGTCGCAGCGTCGGGCGAGGCGAGTGAGTCGCGCCAGCATATCCGCTGACGCGTGGGCACATTGCTCGAGCGTTTTCGTGAGACGCGCGGTGTTTGTCGTCGCGGTCGGGTTTTCGAGCGCGGCGAGATGGACCAGGAGCCGATCGCACAGCTGTGGCACGTCGGCGAGCGTCGGCACTACGTCTAGCGCTTGAATTAGCTCATTCCATTCGTTGTCGCCTGTTTCGTCGCGCAGGGTCGGAAGCAGACGACCCCAGGCCGTCAGCGTTTCCGCGTCGCGACCGTGCGAGGCCACCTGATGCTTCAGGGAGCCAACCCACCACCGCAGTTCCTTGAAGCTGACGTCGCCGTGCTCGTGCGCGAGCGCGTTGACGATGTCTTCGATCTCAGCGGCGCGGCGTGTGAGTGCATCCAGCAGCACAAACCACGATTGCAAATTGTCGTTTTCGACGTCGAGCAGTTTCCGGCAATTCTGAATCTCATCCTGCAAATGGCGCACGGTAACAGCGTCAGTTCGTTGCCGAAAACTTCCGAGAGATTCCGCCTCGACCGCGATCGCGTCGACTGTATCCGACAGTCCGTCGATAATCCGGCGATCGAAAAGTGTTTGCTCAGGAAACCCGATGCACGCCTGTTTGACCGCGATTAGATGTCCGGCGAGATTGCCACTGTCGACTGTCGAGATGTACTGCGGCAAAAGCGGTTCGAGAGTCTTCGTGTCGTACCAGTTGAAGAAATGACCGTGGAGCCGCGCGAGGCGCGACATCGTGGCGAACGTCAGTTCCTGGCGTTCGACGTACTCGATTGAACCGAAGTAACCGAGATCGTGGGCCGACGAGGTCGACAACAACAACAAGCCCATGTTTGTCGGAGAAGTGCGATGGGCAGTGATGGGCGCGGGGTCTTCCTGAAAATTGTCGGGCGGCAACCAGTTGTCTTCGGGCCCGACGAACGTTTCGAAGAACCGCCACGTGCGACGCGCTACGAGCCGCGCGAATTTGACGTCTTCCGGGTTCAAAACTTCACGGGTCGTCGCGCGCCGTTTGCTGACCCAGTAAGCAATGACTGGCGATACCAACCACATCGCGGAAAGCACACCGATAACCGGCAACGCCGAAGGTCGCAGTGCCAGCGTCGAACCGAGCGCCAGCAACGTCAAAATCTCCGCGGACAGCATGAACGAAAAGAACGCGCCAAAGTCACCGCGCGTCTGTCCTTCCGTTTCAGCCGCCGAAACCCATTCAAGCAGCCTCTTTCGCGAAAACAGTTTCCGGTAAAGCGTGCGGACGATCGCGTCGCACATCAGATAGGCTTGATGAGGCAGGAACACGAATGCGAGCGCGATCTGCCAGGTGTTGGTGCGGAAGTCGCCCCACAAGCTCCAGAAGTGACTGGTCCAGGGAATGCCTCGCGGATGGATCAGCAGACTCGTTGTGACATGCAGGTAAACGGGAAACGCGATCGTCACAAACACAAACAGGGACCACAGCAACGGCGAGCCGGAAAAGATCGTGCACGAAGCGACGAGCCACAGAAACAACGCCGGCGCGACGAGACTGCGTCGCAGGTTGTCGAGAATTTTCCAGCGCGCGATCAGCGGCAGTACGTTGCTCGTCGTGCGGCGATTGTCGTCGGGCACTCCCGGAAGCAACCAGCGTGCGATCTGCCAGTCGCCGCGCGTCCAGCGATGCGAACGCTTGGCGTACGCGAGATACGAGGCGGGATAGTCGTCGAGCAGTTCGATGTCGGTGGTCAACGCGCAACGCGCGAAGAGTCCTTCGAACAGATCGTGACTGAGTAGAGAGTTTTCAGGCACGCGGTGTTCGAGCGTGCGTTGAAATGCGTCGACGTCGTAGAGACCTTTGCCGGTGAAATTGCCTTCGCCGAAGAAATCCTGATAGACGTCGGACACGGCGGTCGTGTACGGATCGATGCCGGTGTAGCCCGAAAAGATTTGGACAAACTTGGAACGCGACGCGCTCGATAGCGCGATGCTGACGCGTGGTTGCAGGATTCCGTAACCGCGCGTCACGCGGTTGTCGTGTTCGTCGATGCGCGGTTTGTTGAGTGGATGAACAGCGGCGCCGACGAGTTTGCGTGCGACGTCGCGCGGGAGTTGAGTGTCGGAGTCGAGTGTGATGACGTAGCGAACGGAGCCCAGTAACGCGTCGTCGGCAGTTTTGACGACGAAGCTGGTGTCGTTCGCGCCGCGTAAGAGACGGTTGAATTCTTCGAGCTTACCTCGTTTGCGTTCCCATCCCATCCACTTCTGTTCACCGGGATTCCAGAGTCGTTTGCGATGAAACAGGTGAAAGCGCGCCTCGCCATGGTTGTGGTTCAACGCTTCGATTCCGCTTTGCGCGACTGCCAGCAGCGATGCATCGTTCGGAGTCTCTTCTGATTGAGCATCGGGGAAGTCGCCGAGCAGCGCGAAGTAGATGTTGGGATCCTGATTGGCGAGAAAGTGGACCTCCAGCCGCTCGAGCAGCTCGTGCACCTGCGCTTCGTTCATGAAAATCGTGGGCACGACAACGAACGTCCGCCCGTCGTCGGGAATGCCGTCCGCGGTGTCCATGCGCGGCAGCAGACGTGGCGGAAAGAAGTGCGTAAGGTCCCAGTTCAAAACCGTGACTGCGAGATCGCTGGCGGGAATGAGTGCGAGTATGGCCGTGACCAGCAGCATGGGCCATCCCATGCCGTTACGCCGCATCGCCATCAGAATCGAGATCATCACCAGGGCCGTCATGAAGGTGAGGATGCCGAGATAAGAGGCGGTCGCGTGTCGCAACAGAAAGCGGCGGAGACGTTCGATAGTTCGTGGTTGATACTGAAACTTCGTTTCGAGGCTCGTCAGGCCGGTGTCGATGAGGTAATAACCGACGTGTTTCTCCGGTTCTTCTTTTCCCTGGGCGGCGAAATCAAGCGCTGCTTGTGCGACGTCGAGTTCGCTTTTGCGCGTCCCCTTACTGATTCGCTCAACGACGTGGCGGTAACGATCGCGCGAGGCAAACTCCATCCGTGAATAGACATCCGCCGGATCTTTCCCGAGCAGCGACTCGATCAGACTCACTTTTTCGAAGAAGTCGTTCCAGTCGAGCGTCGAAAGCAGACGCATGCTGGTGATGATGTTTCCGACTGTGACCTGTGCAGCGGCCTGGCGCTGGTGTTCCGCGTGAATCAGTTGCTCGATAGTGGAGCTGTCGGTTTCCAGACGCTTTTCGATCCAGTCCATCACCGGCATGACCGCGGGATGT
>DATANW010000220.1:0-8294 GCA_036266055.1 Pyrinomonadaceae bacterium
GGAACTGTATCTTCTGCTGCATCCCTTTCGAGAGCTCCATTGCCCGCTTGTTTTTCCATTCAGACAGCTTGACCCGCGCAAGCCACTCGTCAATCTTCGTCTCGAGAAGCTTGCCGCGAACGTTCTTCAGTTCAGCGAAGAACTTCAACTGATCGACGATCTTCATCTTCCGATAAAGTCCGCGTTCCTCGGGTAAATAGCCGATACGGTTCTGCAACTCGGAATCGATCTTGCGACCGAACAATTCGATCGAACCCGAGTCAGGCGCGGTGATGTTGACCATCATTCGGATCGAGGTCGTCTTGCCTGCACCGTTCGGACCGAGTAAGCCAAAAACGCGGCCGGCACGGACCGTCAGACTGAGTTCCTTCACGGCCGTAAAGTCGCCAAAGCTCTTACTCACACGGTCGAGTTTTACAGTGATTTCGTTAGCGGCCATTTAGGTTCTGGTTGGGAATCCAAAGTTTCGGCGACACCAGTGTAAGTTACACAAATGGGTTGCCACAACAACCTCACCTGATACATAGTTACAACCGTCACCCCGCAGGTTCGAAACACCTTTACCTTATGTTTGCGCGTCGTCACTCGCTCCCGCCCGCAAAGTATCTGCTCCCGCTGTGTGTGATCGCATGTGTGCTTGCGTGTGCGTCCGTCGTCACGCACGCGCAACAGCAACAGCCGACTCCACCGCCGGTACCGCCGTCAAAGTCCCAGGAAGACGTTGTACGCGTTTACACGGAACTCGTCCAGACCGACGTGATGGTTTTCGATAAGCAGGGACGCTTCGTCAAAGACTTGACGCGCGACAACTTCGAAGTCCGCATCGACGGCAAACCACGGCCCATTCAGGCGTTTGAACTTGTCACCGCGGGCAGCAACGAAGAGAGTCAACTTGCCGCCGCGCGCGGCCTGAATACCGTCAATGTCAATCGGCCCCTCCCACTCGATCGCGGGCGCATCGTCTTTTTCTACGTTGACGATTTCCACATGGACGTCGGCAGCTTTTCGATGGCCCGCAAAGCCATCAACAACTTCATCGATAAAGAGATGGGCCAAAACGATCAGGTCGCAATCGCGTCGGCGTCCGGACAGATCGGCTTTCTGCAACAATTGACGAACGACCGCATGGTCCTGCGCGCCGCGGTTGCGCGTCTTAACCCGCGCACCTATTCAGTCAGGGACATGGATCGACCGCCGATGAGCGAATACAACGCGTTGCTCATCGACCGCAAGGACCGCGACGTGTTCGACTTCTTTGTGACAGAAACGATGCGCGCCAACCCGGGAATAAGTCGCGACACCGCGGCCCACATGGTCGAGGCACGCGCCAGCACGCTCATTTCCCAGGCAGCCGTTTTCAATTCCAACACGTTGATCGGACTCGAACGGCTCATCAAGACCGCGAAGGATCTGCCCGGCCGCAAGGTCGTCTTTTTCATGTCAGGCGGATTTCTGATTGAGAACCGTCGCGGCGACTCATTTTCCAAACTGCGCGATGTAACCAGCGCTGCCGCAAAGAGCGGCGTCGTGATCTATTCGATGGACACGCGCGGACTCGTCGCGAGTTTGACTGACGCCAGCACCGAAACACCGTTCGATCCAACTGGACGGCTCATCAGCTCGTCGACCGGTGAATTGTCCGCCACGCAGGACGGTATGAACGCGCTCGCCGCCGACACTGGCGGCAAAGCTCTATTCAACACCAACGATCTGACAAAAGGCTTCGCGCCCGCGTTAAAGGAAACATCGGTTTATTACCTGCTGGCGTGGAAACCTGATGCTGAAGCGCAGAAGGAAAAACGTTTTCGCAACATCGAAGTTAAGTTGATAAATCGTCGGGATCTCACCGTCAGAGTGCGAAAGGGTTATCTCGACGTCGAACCGGAACCGGCAGTGGCGGCCACGAAACCCGAGACTGCTGAGCCACCGCCCGTCAAAACTGCGGGAGCAAAGCTGCGCGAAGCGATCGGTTCTGCTTATCCGGAACGCGGTCTGCCGATCCTCATGAGCGCCGACTATTACGACGTCGCCGGTAAAGGCGCGACACTGTCGACGGCGATTCAAATACCAGTCGAGTTTCTGGACTTCACTCCGCAGCCCAGCGGAAAGAACCAGGCTACCGTCGACGTGAGCGGCGTCTTTTTCGACGACCAGGGCAAGCCTCAAGGCAGTTTTCTGGAGCGAATCATTGCCACTTCAACGCTCGGATCTTCATCCACCGGCGCCGATCGCGACATCACCTTCACCTACCCGGCGAAGTTACCACCCGGACTCTACCAGGTGAGAGTCGCAGCGCGTGACGACAAGAGCGGGAGAGTCGGCAGCGCCCATGCGTGGTTCGAAATACCGGACCTCACGAAAAAGAAGCTGGCGATGAGTAGCGTGCTCCTGGGCGAACGCAGGCAACAGCCAACGACCAACGTCTCCAGCAACGTGGACCACACTGGAGCCGTCAATCCGATCGCGATGAGTGCCAGCCATCGTTTCCAGCGTGACTCGACACTGCGCTTCCTGATCTTTGCTTACAACGCAACGCTTTCACCGTCCGATCAGAAACCTGACGTGGCGATCCAGGTCCAGGTCGTACGCGACGATCAGCCTGTGATCACAACCGCGTTGAGAAAGATCGGCAGCGATCAAAACTCGGATCTCGCGCGTCTTCCTTATGCTGCGGAGATTCCACTCGCGGAGCTACAACCCGGCCGATACGTGCTGCACGTAACGCTTATCGATCGCCTGTCGAAACAAAGCACGACGCGACAGACACACTTCGACGTCTACTGATCCCGCCACGTGACGACGCCCTGGAAACCAACGAAAGCGCAATTGCTCGCCGCGACCGACAAAACGGTCGACGACGTTATCGCTCCCGATCTGAGCGTGCTCTTCTCCGGAATCAATCCGGGACTTTACACGGCCGCCGTTGGTCATCACTTTGCTCGTCCCGGTAATCGTTTTTGGCCCGCGCTCCACGCCGGAGGTTTCACGGATCGAATCCTGTCGCCGTTCGACGAGCGCGAACTGTTAAAGAGCGGTTACGGCATCACAAACGTCGTCCAACGAGCGACGGCGACGGCCGATCTTTTGCTGAAAGATGAGATCGTCGAGGGTGGCGAGAGGCTGAGGCAGAAGGTGCGTCGCTATCGGCCGAAGATACTCGCGGTGCTCGGCGTCGGCACGTATCGGACGGCATTCAATCATCCGAAAGCTGGTGTCGGCCGGCAATCAGAGATCGTCGGCAGCACAATCGTGTGGGTGTTGCCGAATCCGAGTGGTCTGAACGCACACTATCAGCCCGCTGACCTTGCGCGACTGTTTCGTGAGCTGAAGGAATTTTCCGACGAGCTCGACTGACAACGAGACGCCGATCACGATTGTTAAAGCTCGATCGGTTGCGCGGAGATCACTTCTTCAAGCGCCCGCAACGATTGCAACGTGTCTCTGGTCAGCGGTGCGTCGACCGCGATCACAGCCATTGCTTCCCCGCCCCGTTCGCGACGTCCGAGATGGAAGCGACCGATGTTCACTCCGCCTTCACCCAGGATCGTTCCGACCTTGCCGATCACGCCCGGTACGTCGTGATTGCGCATGACCAGCAAGTGACCTTCCGGGCGCGCCTCGAGATGAAAGCCGTCGATCTCCGTGATTCGTCCCTCGCGACGTTGTCCACTGTAGCCGATCAAGTTGCCCGCCAGGCTGCGACGTGATGGTCCAGCCATGATCTCGGTGCGCATGGCGGGAGCGTTCTCGCCTGCGGAGCGAACGTAAGTCGTCGTTACCTTGATCCCTCGTTCGTCGGCGATAAGAAACGCATTCACGACGTTCACGCGAGCGCTGACGTCGCGCAGAAAACCGGCGAGGAACGCGCGCGTGACCGGAGTCGCATCGAGATCGACGACTTCACCGGCAAATTCGATCCTGACCTCAGTGACTGCCTGTTCGACGAGCTGCGCCTGAAAACGACCCAGACTTTCCCCGAGCGCAACGTATGGCTGCATCACGTTGAACTCTTTCACACTGATCGCAGGAACGTTCACGGCTCCACGAAGTACGCCGGTGAGGAAAAAATCGCGCATCTGTTCGGCGACTGTAAACGCGACGCCTTCCTGCGCCTCAGTCGTCGAAGCGCCCAGGTGTGGAGTGGCGATGACTTGATCGAGTTGGAGTAAGCGATGGTCCTGCGGCGGCGGTTCTTCGCTAAAGACGTCGAGAGCGGCCCCCGCGATCGATCCATTCGTCAGCGCTTCGTACAGCGCGTCCTCGTCGACCAACCCGCCGCGCGCGCAGTTGATCAAACGCGCACCGTGCTTCATTTTGCCGAGCGCTTCGCGATCGATCAGTCCGCGCGTCTCGGCAGTCAACGGCGTATGGACCGTGAGAAAGTCGGCGCGCGCGTAGACGTCCTCCAGCGGCGCCAGCTCGATCTCGAGATCGCGCGCCTGTTCGGGTGCGATGAAGGGATCGAAAGCGACGATCTGCATGCCGAGCGCGCGCGCCCGTGAGGCGACGACACGTCCGATACGTCCCAGTCCGACGATGCCGAGCGTCTTGCCCTGTAGTTCGACGCCGATGAACTTCTTGCGCTCCCAGCGTCCGGCTTTCAAGCTGCTGTTCGCTTGCGGAATCGAACGGGCGAGCGAGACGAGCAAAGCGATGGCGTGTTCCGCGGTGGTTATTGTGTTGCCGTCAGGCGCGTTCATCACGACGACGCCACGCATGGTCGCGGCGGGAACGTCGATGTTGTCGACGCCGACTCCAGCGCGGCCGATGACGCGCAGGCTGGTGGTTTCGTCGAGCAACTCGGCAGTCACCTTCGTCTCGCTGCGCACGATTAGACCATCGCTGTCTTTCAGTGCCTCGGCCAGTTCGGCGCGCGAGAGTCCCACGCGCTTTTCCACCTTGAAACCCGCGCTACGCAACGGCTCCAGGCCGCTGTCGCTCACGTCGTCTGCCACGAAAATCTTAATAGTCATGTTCGGTTTTATTTGTTTGCTTGCCAGTGAAAAGTGGGTATGGTAGCACGGATAGGTAAATCAGGAGCGAGGAGCCTGAAGATGGAGATTCTTTGTTACCGGCAGGGCAGCGAAAAGGTCGAAGAAGGGTTCACGGTGGACCAACTGCCTGAACTCTTGAAAGAGCCTTCAAGCGTGGTCTGGGTCGACATGGATTCGCCGACAGTAGCGGACGAGCGCGTCCTGCTAGACGTCTTTAAGTTTCACCCGCTCACCGTCGAAGACTGTCGCGAAAATCGCCATTATCCAAAGATCGAAGAGTTTCCCGGTTATCTGTATTTCATCGTTCACGGCGTGCGCGCCGACACCAGTCCCGACCGCTTCAACACGATCGAGCTCGACGGCTTTCTCGGCAAGAACTACGTCATCACTTACCATCACGACACGTTCCGCAGCATCAATAACGTCAAACAACTGCTGCGAACCAGCCCGATTCTCTGCCGGCGCGGTCCCGCTTTCCTGTGCCACCAGATCCTGGACCAGATCGTCGACTTCTACTCGCCGGTGCTCGACGATTTCGACGAGCACATCGATCAGCTCGAACAGGAAATCTTCACTTTGAAGCAGCCGAACAACGAGATCCTGTCGCAGATCATGGAACTGAAACGCGGCGTGTTGCGCCTGCGCCGGATCTCAGTGAAGCAGATGGACGTCATCCTGCGCATGAGCCGCGGTGAGTTTTCGGATTTGATTCCGGAAGACATGCGCCCGTTTTATCGCGACGTGCACGATCACCTCACGCGCGTCGTGGACCTGGCGGAAAGCTATCGTGATTTGCTTAGCGGGGCGCTGGAGGCTTACCTGTCGGTGATCTCGAACCGCATGAACGAGATCATGAAAGTCCTGACGATCTTTTCGGCAATCATGTTGCCGCTGACGTTCATCGCCGGAGTTTACGGCATGAACTTCGACAACATGCCCGAACTGCACTCGCGCTACGGCTACTTTGCGACCATAGCCGTCATGATCCTCGTAGCGCTCGTGATGCTGTTCTTCTTCTGGTGGCGCGGGTGGCTCGGCGCCCGGCCCACGCCGGAAACATCAGACGAGTAACCCAATCACATCGGATCGGCGTCGTGCAGTTCGCCGGGTTCGTCTAACGCGCCGTCCGGACTTGGACCATCGTCGTCGTCAACGTCGTCAGTGTTTGCTTCTGACTCCTCGATGTCTTTTAGAGTCTCTTTGCTGGTTGCTTCTTTGTTCGTCGCTTCGTCTTCCCTTTTCTTGGTCGTGTCCAACTCGTCAACCCTCCTCAGTAACCAAAAGCCTTCATGGCGATCGCGGTAACGATCGCGCCGTAAATTCCCGCGACCACATCGTCCGCCATTATCCCGATACCGCCGTGCAAGGCCTCAAATCGACGAGCAGGATACGGTTTGAAGATGTCGAAAAGACGAAAAAGATTAAACGAAACAATCACCCAAACCAGCCATGGACCATCGGGGGCGAAAAACGCCAGCGGCAACAACGAGATCATCTGCCCGGCGACTTCGTCGACCACCACTTTTCCGGGATCTTTCTTGCCCAGCAGCTTTTCCGCCCGTGACGCGGCCCAAACGCCAAGCGCCACGATGACGGGAATGAAGAGAAGTTGCAGTGGCCAGTGGACCAGCAACAAAAAGATCGCTACGCCAACCATCGACCCGAACGTTCCGGGCATCAACGGCAGGTAGCCCACGCCAAAGGTCGCGATGGCCAGCGCCGCGTAGTCGAGTGCTGAACGTGGCGAACGTGCCGGGGGAACTTCCGCGGGCGAGACAAGCACCGTCGGGTTCAGTTCGTCGCTGGATTCTTTGACGGGGACGGTCAAGCGAGAATCCTTCCAATCAGATCATGCTCGTGCGCTTCCGTGATCTCGACTTGCACAAACTGTCCGGTCGACGGAAGCACGCCATCCGGAACGTCGTTGATCAAAATGCAGCCGTCGATGTCCGGCGCCTGCGTTGCCAGCCTGCCTTGCCACAGCAGCTCGCTTTCTTTCGACTCACCTTCGAAAAGCACGCGCACAACTTCACCGACGCGTGTTTTGTTGTTTCGCTGTGAAATGCGTGCTTGCTGTTTCATCAACGCCGTGCGACGGCGTGAAGCCGTGCGGTGCGGAACTTTGTTCGGCAGCGCGAACGCCGGCGTTCCTTCTTCATCTGAATAAGCGAAGACGCCGACGCGATCGAATTCAACGTTCTTGACGAAAGTCAGCAGTTCTTTGAAGTCGTCTTCAGTCTCACCCGGAAAACCGGTAATGAACGTGGTTCGGACCGCGATGCCGGGAACGCGACGTCGCACTCGTTCGATCAAGCGTTCGAGACTCGCGCGGTTGCCGCCGCGCTTCATCAGCTTCAGCACGTTCTGCGACGCGTGTTGGAGCGGCATGTCCAGGTACTTAACCGCCTTCGGTTCCTCCGCCAGAACGTCGAGAAAAGCGTCGCTGATGTGCGTCGGGTAGGTGTACATCACGCGCACCCACTCGATCCCGTCGGTGTGTGACAGTTCGCGAAGTAGTCGGGCCAGCGCGTCCTGTTTGCCGAGGTCTTCGCCGTAACGCGACGAGTCCTGGGCCACGAGGATCAGTTCCTTGACCCCTTCTTCGGCAAGTTGATGTGCTTCGGCGACGATCGAACCGAAACGGCGGCTACGAAAATGCCCGCGCATCTGCGGGATGAAACAGAACGCGCACGGGCGATCGCAGCCTTCGGCGATCTTGATGAATGCGTAATGCGAAGGCGTCGCGAGCACGCGCGGCGTCGAATCGTCGTAAAGATAAGTCGCGCTTTGATTGCCCAGCGGGATGACGGGTAACGCGCGCGTGTTGGTCTTGGGATCGCAAACGGCGAGGATGTCGTTGATCTGGCTTGTGCCGATGAAGGCGTCGACTTCCGGCATCTCGGCTTTCAACTCGTCGCGATAGCGTTCTACTAAGCAGCCGGCGACGACCAGTCGTTGCGCGTGCCCTTCCGTCTTCAAACGAGCGGCTTCGAGAATCGCGTCGATCGATTCCTGCTTGGCCGAGTCGATAAAACCGCACGTGTTCACGACGACGGTATCGGCCTGCGCTGCGTCTGCCGTTATCTCGTAACCATGCTGTTTGAGTTGGCCCATCATCACTTCGCTGTCGACGAGGTTCTTCGGGCACCCGAGACTTACAAATCCAACTTTCTTCATCCGTGTTTCTCTGCCGCTTCCAAAGCAAACAAGGCGCGCTCGACTTCTCTCTGTTCAGTCGCCGACAGCCGTTCGCCGCCAAATCTCACGCGGTTGTAAGCGCGCGTGACAACCAATGCCTCA
>DATANW010000221.1:0-15193 GCA_036266055.1 Pyrinomonadaceae bacterium
CTGTACCAACCACCCAGCGTCACTGAAAACACGACGCGATTCCTCGACAACGAGTAACAAACCGTCAGCACCACGTTCAGCGTGCGGGCACGCGCGCTCCGATCTCGCAGATCGAATCACTGGACGACTCTGATCCGCGTCACCGGATGAATCTCCCACGCCGTACCACGCCAGTTTTCACGATTACCAGGCGCGACGTTCTCGGATTCCTCATCGTGACTGATATCGAAAAACAACCATCCTTCGAATTCACACCAATGCCCGACCAACTGCGCCTGTAAAGTCGCTTCCGACCAGTCAACTCCCTGCCCCGCCGCCCAATCGCGCAGATTCGGCGTGACTTCCACCACGATCTGCTCGGTCTTCGGCGCGTCTTTCCGGTTCGCAATCAGGATGTGAATGTCGCGTCGACACGGGTTCCAACAATTGGTCGCTTCTGCACCTGCATACGCCACATCAACCACCAATCCCTGCAGCCTCGCGGCACGCTGAGTGGACCACCGATCCCGATCGTCGCCGCGCTGCAGCAACCCATCCAGCGTGACGCGCGGATCAAAATCAGCAGCCTGCGGCAGCGCGGTTCTATTCTTCAACCGGTGTTGCTCGCGCGCGCGATTCGTGATCCCTATCCCCGCAGTCGGACAATTCAAGGCCAGCACCAGCCAGATCACGAAGACAACGGCAACTACGCCGCCAACCAGCAACAATCTTCGGCTTCGGACCAGCATCAACCTTTACGACCAGATCCTCGGTTGCTTGCACTTCACGCCAAATACTGCTCGGCGCCTGATTAGCAGCCCGGTAAATGTTAACAGCGCCCCAACAAAGATGAACACACAAAAAAGCCATGAAACGCTGCCCCATTCGTAACGACGAAGCGTGGATGCAGATCAAAGAATTCCAGCAGCGATACGAGAGCCACAATGCTGACGGCCGCGATCTAGCCGTCGCGTATGCAGGTCTTAACGAGAAGGACCAGGTTTTTGGGTGGCTCGAAAAGGCGTTCCAGGAACGAAGTCATTTTTTAGGAGTGCTGCGGCTTGAGATGGTGTTTGATTCGGTGAAGAGCGATCCGCGTTGGGACGCGTTGCTGAAACGTCTGGGTATCTGAAACGGGGAGAAGACGTTGGTCCTCTCCCCGTCAAGAACGCCCTGCCGTCAGATTTAGTAAGCGATAAATTGATCGGTCAGGATCACGGTCACCGGAATACCGTCGATTGAATCCGGCAACGGCGGCTTGGTCTGCGCGTCTTTGTTCACGTAGATCACGATCGCAGCCTCACCATCGGCGCGTCCGGATGCCCCAATGCCTGCGCCCATCACGCCCGGCAGGAACATCAAATTCGCACGATGTTGTTCGAGCACTGCCAACGCACGATCTGACGCCTGTAACGGAGGATTTCCCATCTGTCTGTCCAGTCCTGGAATAAAGGGTTCCAGTCCGCCCTGTCCACGGCCCTGGCCGCCGCCCTGCGTAGTGGGCGACGCACCACCGCCGCCGAGATTAAAGCTGAACGTACGGCCCATCGCGGTTCCGAGTTTCGTCAACACTTCACCGATTGGGTTAGCAATCGTGGTCGTGCTGCTGCCTGCGAAAAGTAAGCCAACGGGGTTGTGCGATGCGTTGTTCGTCACGATCAAGGAGCCGGAATCACCACCCGCACTGAACGTGCTGCTGTTGATGACGATCTGGTTCGTGTACGAAACGGTGAACTTCTTTCCTTTGCCGCACCCCTGTTGATACTGGACGCTCACACTCGTGTTGGTCGAAGAGATCGTTCCGGTCGTAAAGCCCGTTGTGCGACCACTCTTCGCCACGCCAAGACCAACTGAAGGATTCACGACGGTGCCGCTCGGCACGCCGATATCTTCGATAAAGCCGGTGGCATCCATTTGACCACTCCGCAATGTCGCCACCGCGGCGTCGACATTTGAAGAACCCAAAGCAGCAGCGCCGGCAAAATCGGCGACTACCGTTGTGACCTGGCAATTGGCATCGATCATGCCGGGCTGGCTGATGTCGTCGCCAACCGCTGCTCCGCCGCTGATACCAAGCACGTGATTGTTGCTAAGGATGTATCTGGTGGACCCATCCGAAATCAAAGCTCCGAGCGTACCGCTACAACAGAAGGCGCTGCTTCTGTCGTTGACGTTTCCGCCCGAGACGCCGAAGTGTTGGTTTCTCACCCGGTGATTCGCGCCACCATCCGCCAGGCCGGCCGGCAGCATGGAAGCGAAAATCACTAACGAACAAACAATTGCACAGACCAGAAACACTCTACGCTTAAACATCTTTACTGCTCTCCTTTCGCAAACTCAGTGGGTTGTTCGCACAAAATGCGGCGTGCTTTCTGGGTGCGTTATTCAGCTGTAGATAAAACGCCGGTCGAGCGAACGGGAGGGCGCAATTCTTGCGGCATAGGATTGAAAAGTCAACCGAATTCCGGGAGCAGCAGGTACTAGCAGAGTTCGTTGTTAGCGACCGCGAATGTCGAACTTTCGCTCCGCGATCTTCCAATCGCGTTGTTCGTCAGGGTCACGCTTGACGATCAGGTGATAATCGCCAGCGTCTAACGGCGCGCCAAAGCACTGCTGTAAATTCACGATGACACTGGTCGATTCACCTGGACCAAGCGTGATGGGGTTCGCGTTTTGTGGCGACTCCTTCGGTGTGTAGACGCACGTTTTTATATCTTCGAAATACTCATCGGGTTTCCCCGGATGGACGACTTTCCGCAACTCGAGAAAGAAATTTTGCTGTTCAGCTTCCTGCACGGGTTCCGGCGATCCACTGCGGTTCCGGACGGAGATTGTGATCGCCGGGTTTGCGCTGCGCGAGTAGCGCGCCTGCGTAATCAGCACGAGCTCTAAGGGACTAAAGTTACCGTGTTCTATATCAGCCAGGAGGGAACGCGCGTACTCACGCTGCTTTTCATCGCCGGTTGCGACTAACTCTTCCGCCGTCCTTCTTAGCACGGGTCGATTGAACTTCGACAAGTTGTAGATGGCCGCGTTGCGTCCAGTGAGGCCCTCAGTCTGCAACTCTTTCACCAACAGAGGGGTGGTTTTTTCAATATCGAAATAGACGTCAAACTCCTTCACTACCTTCTGCCCGTCCGGAGATTTAAATACCAGCTTATAACGGCCCACCCCCAATGGCCCCGCACTGAACGACTCGGATAAGACGAGAGTCAGAGTGGTGGATTCACCTGGGCGAAGTGTGACGTATTTCGGCGGCCGCACGACTGGCGCATACCAGAACGTGATCCCACCTTCACTTCTCGCTGGCGGTATATAAATACTGCCGTCGTAATTGATACTCTTCTTTTCGACGACGCTGTCATTTGAAAACAGACCAGTCACTTCCAAAAAGAACTTCTGATGCTCAAACTCCTTCACAGTCATTAACGTCCGGCCGAGATTGTTGTTTGAGAGTGTGATCGTGATGGTTTCACCGAGGTAATAGCGATCCTTGCACGTGATCGTAAATGTCGCGGGCTTCGAGTTCGAACAGGCGTGCTTGCTGGTCGTTTGTGCATGGACGAGTGACGAACCTGTCGCGAGGCACACGAATAGAAGAATCAACAATCGAGCGTATTGAGTTTTGATCATGGTCTACGAACGAACACCGTCAACGTGGGTCACTATCAAGATGGCGCGACGGCGGCTTCGGTTGCTTCACGCTTTGTAAGTGCGGCCGGCGAGATTGGCAACGACAGTAACCAGTTCTGCGGAATCGACGGGTTTGGGCAGGTGAAACTGAAAGCCGGAACGAAGCACGCGCATGCGATCTTCAGCGCGTGCGTAGGCGGTGAGTGCCGCGGCTGGGATGCGTCCACCGCGCTCCGAAGGAAGCGCGCGAATCTTTGAGATCAACGAGTAGCCGTCTTCATCCGGCATGCCGAGATCGCTGATAAGAATGTCAGGCTTGTGCTCTTCCAGTGCTAACAACGCTTCGTCAACGGAGCTACTGGTTATCACTTCCGAGCCGCATTCTTTCAAGACTTCCCGAATCAACTCGCGCGTGTCCGGCTCATCGTCGACCACGAGCACCTTGAGACCCTGCAGTGACGGTAATCCTTCGAGAGTATTGCGCTCCTCGTTGTGAATGGCCTCAACCGCCTCTGTCTCCTGATTAGTAACCACGCCGACGAACGGCAGACTGATCGTAAACGTCGCCCCCTTGCCTTCGCCCTCGCTCTGGACGCTCACGCTTCCACCGTGAAGGCCCACCAGTTGATGAACGATCGAAAGACCGAGTCCGAGACCGCCGTGTATTCGCGTGGTGCTCGCATCCGCCTGACGAAAACGATCGAACACATGCGGCAGAAACTCTTTGCTGATGCCGATGCCGGAGTCAGTCACGACGATCTCCACGTGAGAATCGACGCGCTGGAGCTGGACCTGTATGCGGCCCCCCTTCGGCGTGAACTTGACCGCATTCGTCAACAGGTTCCAAACGATCTGTTGCAGACGATCGGCATCGCCTGAGATTGGACCAACCGACGGATCAAGGATGGGTTGCAGCCGGATGCCTTTCGCGTCAGCCGCGGGACGAATCGAATCGATCGCCGCGTTGACGATGTAGAGCAGATCGACCGTTCGCACGTCGAGCCGGAGCTTGCCGGAGATGATGCGCGAAACATCCAGTAGATCGGCGACGAGTTGACTCTGCGATTTCGCGTTCCGGTAGATCGTTTCGACGGCGCGCTCGACGTTCGCGGGAGTCAGTTTGCCGAGACGCATCATGTGGGCCCAACCCATGATTGCGTTCAACGGATTGCGCAACTCGTGCGAGATCGTCGCGAGAAACTCGTCTTTCAAACGATTCGCGCGTTCCGCGTCGCTCCGCGCCTGCTTTTCGTTCGACAACAAACGCGAACGATCCTCGAGCTGCGCTTGCAACTCCGCCTCGCGCGCGACGCGTTCGGTGACGTCTTCGATGATCGTCAACGTTCCGATCACCCGACCCTCATGACTGAGCGGTGAGATTCGCACCGCTTGTTGCATTTGCCGGGGTCCGTGTTCGCCGGAGACGGCAGTCATCGCAATCAAGTAGCCGTGCAGCGCTTGCGACAACACTCTCACCTGTCCTTCGAGCGCCCACTTGTAATTTCGATCGAGACGCCGTTCGCGAAGTTCAGGAAACAGCTCGATCAGATTATGACCCATTACGTCAGGCGCCCGTTTACCGGTGTGCTCTTCCATCCAATGGTTCCACCCGACAATTTTCAGCTCGCTGTCAGTCGTGATGATGCCCTGCGCCGCGAGGTCCTGCATCCAGTGCAAAACCGCGGCGTTGAGCAATGTTTCCTTGGAACTCGTTTCTGTCATTCGGATCGGATCAGTAGCTCCGGCTAAACGTTTAGGCTGGGTCATTTACCCTGCTGCGCCTCCCAGGCGTCCACTTCCTGAATCAAACGATCGAGCGATTCGACACTCAACACAATTACCAAAAAACCTTTGACGGAACTGTCACGAATCTGAAATGCCGTGTAGACCACCAGCGCGTAATGCATCTCGCCTTTGTCTGACGTCGTCGACGCGATCAGTTCGTCGAGCGTTTCGAGATGCAACCGCGGCACGGAAAACGTGACGTGCACGTTCAGCAAGTTGCCAAACATTCCGAGACACGCGTTCAAGAGAATATTCCCGACTTCCGTCAATACTTCTCGCGCTGATTCATCGAGAAACGCCGACGGCTTCTCTTCGTCGGTCAACAAATCCGTGAGATGCACGGCGCCCGCGTAGTTCAACAACAACAGCGCATCACCGGCAACCGGTCCGGCAAACACTTGATGAATCGAAGCGATGTCTCCCGGAACAAACTTCGCGAGCGCGTCGCGCAACTCTTCGGCCCGATAAACAGCAACTGCCGGCGGATTCAGTAAAACGCGATGCCCGGTCAGTTCCGACAGCGCAGCTCCCGTTCGGGCAAACGCAATGTTGATTAGCTCGGAAAGTGCATCGCTCTGTCGCTCAGTTAGTTTCACTCGGGCCTCCTTCCACGAGACCTAGCTTCACAGCCGCAATTACCTGTTCCGACATAAAGGGTTTATTGATAAAGCCCAACGCACCTGCTTCATCGACCATCGTGCGCGTCGAACTCTGAATGTCGGCGCTCGCCACTACCACGAGCGCCTTCGGATCCATCTCACGCAATTTCACCAGCACGTCAAGTCCGTACATTCCTTTCATCACCAGATCGAGCAAGACCAAAGCGGGCTTTTCGAGAAAGTACATTTCGAGCGCCGTCATCCCGTCGCCGGCTTCGACCACCTCGTAACCCGCGGTTTCAAGAATTCGCCGCAAAGTCCTGCGCGACAGTGCTGAATCATCGACGATCAGAATCTTTGCGCTCATACAACCTCCCTGATTGCGAACGCCATGCCTTCGAGAGCAACACTCCTGTCACTCAATCCGGCTTCCACCACGACGGACGGCATGCCGTAAACGACACAACTGCTTTCCGCTTCCGTGAAGATCAGTCCACCTTGCGACTTGATCCACGCCGCACCACGCTTGCCGTCCGATCCCATGCCCGTCATCACTACACCCAACACTCGACTGCCATACACTTCCGCCACCGATTGAAACAGCACATCAACGGACGGACGATGCAGCGATTCGAAAGGTCTGGCGTCGAGGTGTGCAAAGACCTTGCCCGTTGCGTCGCGTACGAACTTCAGGTGCCGCCCCGCCGGCGCCAGAAAAACGCGACCAACTTTGACCTCGTCTCCTTCCGCGGCCTCGCGCACTTCAAGTTGAGACAGCTCGTTCAACTTCGACGCGTACATCTCGGTATAACCGATGGGCATGTGCATCACCATCACGACCGGTACCGGAAAATCTTCCGGCAACTGCGGTATCAATCGTTTGAGCGCCTGTGGGCCGCCAGTCGAGATGCCAATCGCCACCACGTCTACCGAATGACTGCCCGCGATCGACTGCGTGGTGACGCTCTTCATCTGACTCGCCGGCGACGCGGCAGTCGGGAGTTTGTTTAAGGTGATGTTCCCGGCTGCTTTGACCTTATCGATCAACTCCGAACTGACTTCGAAGATCTTCTCACTCGCGAGCGCCGTCGGCTTCTGTACAAAATCGATCGCGCCTGCATCGAGCGCCGTCAGAGCAGCTTCGGCGGTCTCATTCGCAATGCTCATGATGATGATCGGCACCGGCCTTCGTTGCATCTGCTCGCGCACGAAACCGACGCCATCCAGCTCCGGCATGATGAGATCGCACGTGACCACGTCCGGTTCGAGACGTTCCACGACATCGAGTGCTTCTCGACCATCGCGCGCCGTGCCGACAACCTCTACAAACGGGCTGCGCGAGAGGATCTCTCGAACTACCTTCCGCACGTAGGCGGAATCGTCGATCACCACAACTCGTAAGACTCGATCCATCGATGCTCCGTTCGTCAGATTACTCGCTCACGCTTCACATACACGAAGGCGTCGTCAATTTCGGTCAGGTTAAAATCCGTCGTCACTCTGATTAACGATTCAGCGGCGCCCACAAATAGATAACCGGGTGATTTTATAAACTTTGCAAAAGAACGGACCGCGCGGCGAATAGCGTTTTCCGAAAAGTAGATAAAAACATTTCGACAGAAAATGAAGTTCGCGGACGCGAACGGCGCGATCTGATCCTCTTCCATTAAATTTGCAAGTCCCCATTTCACGCGTCGATGTATGTCGTTACTGATGCGCCAGGCCGGGCCTTCCTTCTCGAAATAGCGGTCGCGCAGACCGGCGGGGAGATTTCGAAACGCGCGGTCGCGATAAACGCCTTCGCGAGCGCGCTCGATCGCGTTCGAGCTCGCGTCGCTGGCAAAAATCTCGATGGGCGCTTTTTCGAACCATCCAGCTTCGTTCAAGGCGATGGCTATCGTCAACGGCTCCTCGCCAGTGGCGCAGGCGGCGCTCCAGATGCGCAAGGTCGAACCGGGATTGGCAGCCTGCCATTCCGGCACCAGTTTTTGCACCAACGTTCGCACTTGATCGATCTCTCGCCAGAAATAAGTCTCCTGTACGGACAGCGCGTTCAGCACTTTTTGCCACTCCAAACGCGCCGCCGTGTCGTACTTCAACAGGTAGTAATAATCGAGGTATGAAGTAAAACCTCGTTCGATCACCAGCGGCGCGAGTTTGTCGATCAACAAGTCGCGCTTGCCGTTATCAAAGAACATTCCGGTCCGTTCGTGGATCAAACTCTGGATGAGAGCTCCGGCGCCCTGAGGTACAAGTAAATTCTGTGAACGAGACCCCATTACTCTTTGCGTTGACCACTCTTTTCGACCGCGACCTGCGCCGCATGTGCTACGTCCGGATCGTCATCCTGAACAAACTCGTTAACAATCCCGGCGATCCGCTGACCACCGATTTGTCCCAGTGAATCAAGCGCGGCGATCCGCACGTGATTGAACTTCTCTTTCTCGAGCACACGCTCCAACGCCTCGACGCTGTCTTCCGACCTGAGCCGGCCTAACGCACGGGCGCTGAAATAGCGCACCCAAACGTCCTCATCGCCGAGTCCTTTTATTAAATGATCGACAACCTGCGGACCATCCATGTTGGCGAGCGCACGAGCTGCGGCAGCACGTACCTTCGGCGTGTCGTCTTTGATCGCGCTCACGAGCACGTTCAGTACTCGATCGTCTTCGACGAACGGCAGGTGCTCGATGGCCGCGCACCTGACTGCTTCCTCCGGATCGCGGGCGAGCTTCAGCAACTCGCCGGCCGACTCGGCATACCCAAAGTAGCCGGCAATCGTCACTGCTGATTCGCGAACGTTCGGATCCGGATCGTGAAGCAACGGGTTCACACGTGCGGCTATCGACGGCAGCGCGAGCGAATTCAGCGCGCCCACCGCGGCCTGCCTGATCGACGCATCGCTGCTGCCGATCAAATTCAGCAATCCATCCGCGGCCTGCGGATCGCCGATTTGGCCGAGTGCATTGGCGGCATCGATCGCCAGCGATTCGTCGTCAAGTGTTTTGACGATGGCCGTCGTCGCGCTTGCGTCGCCGATGCGTCCGAGCGCAACTACGGCGGAGCGTCGCACTTCAAGATCTTCTGCCGACAACTGCGCGATGAGCAGATCGACCGTCGTCGAACCATGACGCACGAGTGCTTCGATGATGTCGTCACGCAGATCGGCGCGGCCCATCAACCGCGTGAGCGCGCGGTCGACGCCCGCTCGTTTCAGCCAACCAAGCACCAACGCGATCGAGCGCAAATTTTCTTTGTCTGGCGACTCCAACGCGTCCAGCAGGTTTTGGACGCCGGTGGGGGAGATTTCCCGGCTTGTTAAATCCGCGATGTACGCGCCTTCCCCGTATTGCTCTTCAAAGCGATCGCTGAGGTGGACGAGTGCGCCGGCGATCAAGTCCGTTGGGGTGGCAGGATTGTTTAGTAAGGTCGTCAGTGGAGTGACCGCAGTTTCATCGCCGAGCTGGCCCAACAGGTTGACTGCCGGCTCGAGAAGCAGATCATCTTCCAACAACGACACGATTTTTGGCGCGATGCGCGCGTCACCGATCTTCGCGAGCGCGTCCAACGCGGGAAACGCGAGGAAGAAGTCTCTTGACTGGGCGATCTCGACCAGTGGATCGACAGCGTCCACTGCTTTCAACTTACCGAGCGCTTCGATCGCGTGATACCGAACGTTCGTGTTGTCGTCCTGCAAAGCCCTCAGCAAGGCGGGCACTGCACGAACGTCACGCTGTTCACCCAACGCCAGTGCCGCCTGCATTCGCAGATCTGCGTCGGGACCGCTGAGCAGGTTCAGCAGAGGCGAGAGTGTGTCGACGTCACTCGACGCCAACACCTGAAGCGCGCTGTTCAAAAGCGACGGATTCTGATGGTTCTCGACGACGGAAGCTAAAAGCGCTGAGATGGCTTCGGGCGCGGCACGTTGTGACACGCCGCGGACGGCGGCGCGACGAACTTGCCAACTCTCATCACTCAACGCGTTGAGCAACGTGGCGGCGTCGTAAGACTGATTGTCGCTGAGAGTCTCGGCCGCGTTCAGTCGCGTCGCTTCGTCGCCCTGGGCCAGGCGTGTTGCCAGTTCACGCTCGCGTTCGAGTCGCTCTGTGACGTCCTCGATCGTGACGATGAGTCCCGCGATCGATTCGCCGTCACGCAATGGCGCAATCGTGACGCGTTGCTGCATCTTGTCGAAATGTTTGGCAGGCGTAACGGGAGCGCAGGGAACCAGGTAATGGTGAAATGCCGTCGCCAGCACTTCGACAACGCCATCGTTCAGCGATCGCTGGAAACGTTTCAACAGACCACGCTTTTCGAGATCGGGCAGCAGTGCGGTCAACGCCTGACCGCAGGCAGACTCTTCGGGGACACCGGTGAGACGCGCCAGCGTGGCATCCCATACCTGAATCACCAGATGGATATCTGTGGTGAAAACGCCGACTGACGATTGCGTACTAGTCACTAAATACCTGGCTCACTCGGGTGTGTTTGTTCCTGCTGCTGCTTTGCTAGCACGCCTGCGCTTCGCTTTCGCCGCCGGCTGCGATTCCTGGTTGCCATTGCCGCCGATCATGCTGTCCATGATCTCGCCGAGTTGGCGCGCGCGATCGGCCAGTCCCGAGGTGCTGGTCAACGTTGCCTGCACACCGGCTGCGTTGCGGTTGGTTATGTGACGCAGCTCCTTGACGGCGTCGCGAATCTTTTCAGCGGAATCGAGGCGGTCGCGATTCGCGGTGGTAATTCGCATCGCCTCTCTCGAAACACTCGTAACTCCGATACTCATCTCGTGCGATGTTCGTGCCTGTTCGCGCATGGCCTTCGCGACCTGATCCGATTGCAAACGCATGTTCTGCGTGGCGCTGCTGATTTCCGCAGACGCCTTCGCCTGCTCGTTCATCGCTTTGCTGATCTCGTTGATTTGTCGCACGAGCTGGACCGCCTCTTTCGAAACTTGATCGCCGGCAACTGCCTGTTCACCCAGCGCACGGGCCGTCGAGTTAGCGCCGCGGCGCATTGTTTCGACTGCCTGCGTGATCTGCCTGGCAGCCGCAGCTTGTTCGTTGGACGCTTTGCGGACTTGTTTAGCGGAGTTGCTGGTGCTCTGCGCAGCTTTAATAATCTCCCTCGCCGCGCGCCCCTGCTCGTTTACAGCTTTGCTGACTTCCTTCGCCGTATTGCGCATCTGCGCCGCCGACTTCACGATCTGCTGCGTGGCTTGAGCCTGCTCCATCACCGCATTCGAGACTTGTTTCGTCTGTATGGCGGTCGTGTCGATCGCGGTGACCACGTGTTGACCAGCCGTCAATTGCTCTTCGGTAGCGTTGGCGATCTGCGCGACCAGTTGGGCCGTCTGATTGATGCCCGTCAGGATCTTCTTGAGCCCTGCGGCGCCTTCTTCCGCGAGCTGTCCGCCTTCGTCGGCGATGCGCATGCCGTCGGATGCCGCCGTCACGGCGTCTCTTACGACTTCCTGAAGCGACCTGATGATCGCGGCAATATCGGATGTCGCCTGAGCGGATCGATCGGCGAGATTTCTGATCTCCTCCGCAACCACGGCAAACCCTCGGCCCGCATCACCCGCGCGTGCTGCTTCGATCGAAGCGTTCAGGGAAAGCATGTTGGTCCGTTCCGCAATGACGTTGATCGTGTTGACGATCCCGCCAATCTCTTCGGAACGCTTTCCCATCTCGCGAATCACGCCCGCCGACTGCTCCATCGCCGAACGCACGCGCTGCATTCCCTGCATCGACTTCTGCGCCGCTGTCCCGCCTTCCTCTGCCTGTTTGCTTAATTGAACCGTCGCTTCCTCGGCGCGCTTGGTCAAAGCGGCGACGGAATGTAGCGAACGGTCCATCTGCGTAGCGCTGGTCGCCGCGCCTGCCGCTGCCTGGTTGATGTGCTCGGCATTCTGCGCCACTCCCTGTACCGAGCGCGACATCTGTTCGATCGACGTCGAAACTTCTTCGACCGACGATGCCAAACTCTCGGTCATCGCCGCGACCTCTTCGATCGATGCCGCCATTTCGTTGATCGCCGAGGACGTCTCTTCCGCCGCCACTGTCAGGTCATCCGCGTTTCCGGAAAGATTCACGATCGAAGCTGAGACCTCTTCGATACTGGCTGCGGTTTCATTCACGGACGCGGTCATTCCCTCTGTGTCCTCGCTGACCGCTTTGATAGACCCGGTAATCTGCGTCATCGCGGCCGTTACCTCTTCCGCCGACGTCGCCATCCCTTGCAGATTGCCGTTGACTACATCGATCGACCGCGCGTTCTGTTCGACGGCCGCCGTTATCTGCGTGATCGATGCCGCGAGAGACTCAGCGTTCTTCCCCACCTCTTCGATCGAGGCCGCACTCTCGTTAACAGACGACGCGAGTTCTTCGGTCGACGTCGCAATCGATTCGAGTTGCGTCGTCGCCTCGCCCATCGTGGTCGTCATCGCGTCGGCAATCGCTACTGTCCGTTCGAGCACGCGTAACTGAACTTCCGCTCCCTCGGCGACTTCGTTCGCGGTTGCCGAGATTTCTTCGGCGGATGCAGCAACCTGCACCGCTTGCTGGCGAATCATTCCGATGTCTCTATCAAAGTTGTTAACTGAGCTCTCTAATACCTGAGCCATAGTCTTATCTCCCGTCCATCATCAGCTCTGTAGTTGTGTTTGAAATCTCGGGCTCAACCTGGTAATCCAGATCGAGCACGGCATCCAGATTCAAAACCAGGACCATCCGCTCTTTGATTGCTGCAATCCCCTCGAGATATTCGCCAGTCAATCCGGTAAGCGCTTCCGGCGGCGGTTCAATCGACTCGGTCGGAATCTTGATAAACTCGCGCGCCGTATCGACGATCAGCCCGACGACGCGTTCGCCGGAGTTAATCACTACCAGGCGAGAACGCAGGTCGCGCTCGATACGCTCGAACCCAAAACGTTGGCGCAGGTTCAAGGCCGGAATCACCTGACCGCGAATCAGAACCACACCTTCAACCGCCGGATGCGCATTCGGCACGGTCGCAACGTCGTCGATCATCTCGATCTGTTGCACGAAGCGACTGCGCACGCCGTACGTCGTTCCCGCTAACTCGAAGAGTATGAATGGTTCCATTTCTCGATCCGTGATTAGTGTCGTGATGTCACCGCGAGCTGTCGTAACGCGCCGATGTCGAGAATCAGCACGACGCGCTGGTCGCCTAATTCAGTGGCGCCGGCGATGCCTTTCGACTGCGCGAGCGGATCCTTGATTGCGCGCACGACGATCTCGCGCTGTCCGAGTATTCGATCGACCGCGAGACCGACTGCATTCGAGTCCTCGCCGATAACCAACACGTGAAATCGTTCGCCGCGCTGGTAGTTCATGTCGAACACGCGCGCCAGACGAAGCAGCGGTAATGCTTTGCCGCGATGCGAGATGATCTCGTTGTTTTCCAAAACCTTCGTCGCTGCCGATTCAACTTCGAGCACTTCCCTCACCGCCGACTGCGGCACCGCGAACCTTTGCCCGTTCACACTGACGATCAACGCCTCTGCAATTGCGAGCGTCAAAGGCAGCTCGATCGTGAACGTCGTGCCTTCGCCCCTCTTCGTCCACAGTGAGATGTGCCCGCCGAGCTCTTCAATCGCTTTCTTCACGACGTCCATGCCGACGCCGCGGCCGCTCTCGCGGTCCGCTTCATCGCGGGTCGAAAGTCCGGGCGAACAGATCAGATCCAGCAACGCGGCGTCGTCAAGCTCCGCACCTCCGTGGCTAATGCCGCTCGCGTTTGCGCGTTCGAGTACGAGCTGACGATCGATACCACGGCCGTCGTCGGAGATCTTGATGACGATCCGCCCTCCGGCAGTCGCTGCACGCAGCGATAACAAACCTTCGCCGCGCTTTCCCTGTGCTTCACGTTCCGCCACGGTTTCGATTCCATGACTGACGGCATTGCGCACGAGATGCATCAGCGGGTCCATCATTCGCTCGACGAGAAACTTGTCGATCTCGGTTTCGCCGCCGCTAAGCTGCACGATGATCTTCTTGCGGTTCTCGCGCGCAAGGTCGCGCACCACAAAAGTCATTCGTTCAAAGATCTCGCCGATCTGGACCATGCGCACCCGCATGATGCTCTCGCGCAGATCTCGTAGTTGCCGGGCAATGGCGAAACTCGTTTCCTGCAGCGGACGCCAGACCGCGGCCGGTGTCACGCGTTTCAGCTCCGTCAATTGGTCTTCGAGCCTCGTGCGACTGATCACCAGTTCGCCGATGATGCGCATCAATTCGTCGAGGCGGTCGAGTTCCACGCGTACCACAGCGGACGGCGCAATCGTTGGCACGGGTTGTTGCGGTTTCTGAGCGACCAGGTCTTCTTCGACTGCTTCGAACACCAAACCATCCGCTTCAAGGGTCTTGAGCGTCGTCTGACCGGCGTCGGTTTCGAGCAGGAATTGAAACGCGATCTCGCCGGCGCCTTTAACGATCGGTTTTGCCTGCGTTAACTCCCCGATCTCCTGCAGACGCGCGCGCACACTGTTCACATTGATGCCCCGCGCGGCTAGCTCCCCCGTCGGCGTAAACTCGACTTGCCAACGTTTGCCGATGGATTCGATCTCAGATGCGTTAGGCTCCGAAGGAGGAGCAGCAGCGGGAACGGCGTGCAGCCGCTCGGCGATGTCCGCGATCGAGGGAATCGGCTGATCGTGACGACGCGCGTTGATGACGTTTTCGAGCAACGAGACGCCCGCGACGAGGGCATCAAATCCTGCCTCGCTCAAACCGAGCGTTCCTGCACGCAGTTCGCGCAGGTAGCTTTCGAGGTGATGGGCGAGTTGCTCGGCGGCGGTCAATCCGACCATGCCGGAGATGCCCTTGAGAGTGTGGAAACTGCGGAACAGATTATCGAGCAGCGAACGATCGATGGCGGGCGTGTCAACCTCGTGTTCGAGCATGACCAGCGCGCGTCGGATCAACACCAGGTGTTCGTCACATTCCGCGTAATAATCGTCGAGGAACTGATCGAAAAACTCACCGGTGCTGTCGGGGTTCGGTTTGTCCATCAAGTGGCCTTCAACAACGATCCCACCACGTCCGCCAACTGCCGTGGGTCGAAGGGTTTTGTCAGGTAATGGTTCGCTCCGGCTTCGAGTGCCTGGGTGCGAGTTGCTTCCTCACCTTTCGTCGTCAACACCACGATGGGAATGTTTCGATAAGAGTGATGGCGGC
>DATANW010000222.1:0-64778 GCA_036266055.1 Pyrinomonadaceae bacterium
CCGGCTTCCAACACATCCGTGTCGCCCGCAATCCCGACGCGAAAGTGCGTCGGCCGTTCGAAGAACCGGCCCGGCACAACCGTCGTTTCATACTTCTCACGCAACAGTTGGCAAAGTCTCGTCACCGTTTTCCCACTGCGCAAACGTGGAAACATCACGGTCCCGAATTGCGGCCGCACCACTTCCAGATCGTCGCGCGTATCGAGAAATGCATTGAGCAACCCGCGGTTGTGGTCCATCAACGCCTTCGCCCGCGCGGCGAGCTCGTCGATCTGCTGCAACGCGACCACGCTCAAACGCTCAGCCGCGTGCACCTGCGTCGCACTGAAGAGATCGTTGAGCAACCACATCTGACTGGCCAGCTCAGGGTTCGCAATGATCCACCCCGACCGCAGACCGCTCAATCCGAACGCCTTCGTCAAACTGCTCGTCACTACAAAGTTATCGCCAAGGTGAAACGCGGTTCGCGGCGGCGCTTCAAACAACGTCTCGAGATACACCTCGTTGACGAACACATTTGCTCCCACACGGCCGGCGATCTCGCCAACGCGTTTCAACGTGTCGTCGTCGGTCAGCACACCGCTCGGATTGTGAAGGTTCGTTATCACGATTAAGCGCGTCCGCTCGGTCAATTGCGCTTCAATCTCCTCCGGCGAGACGCAAAAACCATCTTCAAATCGACGCTGGAAGCGCTTCACCTCCGCACCGACGTAACGCGCCGTCGCAAGCATCGGCTCGTAGACGGGCTCTTCAAAGAGTATTTCGTCACCCGGCTCAAACAGCGCCGCCATGGCCAGGTGGTTCGCGAAACTGCAGCCGGCCGCGGTTACGACCGAACTCGCATCCACGCCATAGCGCTCCGCGATCTTTCGCAACAGCGGCCCGTAACCGTAACCGCCATACGTCAACTCGAGGTCATCCAATGAGACCCGCAAATCGTGAATACTCAAGTTACCCAAGCCGCTCGTCGCCAGATTAAAACGCGACTGTGATTGCGTCTTGGCCCAGTGAATGTAAGCCGAGTTATAAGCTCCGCGCCGGCCTGTCATCTGCTGCTCCTCCATCTCCAGAACCAGTACACCGGAATGCCCGCCAGCATGATTGCGACACCGATCAGCGTGTTCTGCGGATTCTGATACACGGTATTGATCGCAATCAACCAACAGACGGCGATGAATACGATCGTCGTGAACGGATGACCGGGAACTCGTGGTCGTTTGCTTAAGACGAAGACACAGCACGCTGTCAGACCAAAGAAAATCGCGTCGACTGATACAACGTAGTTCAGAATCGACTCATAGGTGCCACGAAGTGCAACAAAGATTGCGAGTAAACCTTGCAGCGCAATAGCGACGATCGGTGCGCGCGTTCGTGGATGCACTGCGCCGACGCTCTTGAAAAATAATCCATCATTCGCCATCGCGAAATAGACGCGCGGCGCCGTCAACATACTTTGACTCAGAAAACCGATAGTCGAAATCGCAATGGCCGCCGCAATCGCGCGCGCGCCAAAGTTTCCCAGCACAGTGCGCATCGCATCCGACGCGGGCGCGGTCGAGGCTGCCAACCCCGCGACGCCGAGCACACGCAGGTAGACCACATTCGCCGCGAGGTACAGCACGACGACACCAATGACGCCGAGTATCAATCCACGTGGCAGATTCTTACCCGGTTCTTTGATCTCACCAGCGACGAAGGTCGCCGTTTGCCACCCGCCATAAGAAAAGATCACCGGCACGAGCGCCACGCCGAATGCTGTTAACAAGCCGAGTGAAGCTGGTCGATCGAGAAATCCGCCGGGCGAGGGGGCTGCGTTTCCAAGAAACAATCCGCAGACCACGAGTCCAGCGAGGGCCACGATCTTCAGCACCATCAACACGCTTTGCAGGGTGCCGCCGGCACGCACCCCAAGACAGTTGATGATCGTGAGTATCGCCAGCACGACCGCCGCCATAATCGGATAGCTGATCGGCAGCTTCGTCGAGTCCACGAAGTAGCGGGAAAAGGTGACGGCGACCGCGGCCATGCCGCCGGTTTGAATGACGAGCAGCAACACCCAGCCGTAAACAAACGCGACCAACGGGTGAAACGCCTCGCGCAGGTACGCGTACTGCCCGCCCACCTCGGGCCGCCTCGTCGCAAGCTCGGCCCAAATGAACGCCGCCGCGAGCGCGAACAGACCGCCGAGCACCCACGTGCCCAGCACCAGGAACGGCGTGTGCACCTGCCGCGCAACGATGGCCGGGTTCATGAAGATGCCCGACCCAATGATGCCTCCCATGACGATCATGGTGGCGTCGAAGAGTCCGAGCCGGCGAGCGAGTTCAGGTTGAGAGTTTCGTGTCATCCGTGGTTAGAGCCACGGATTATAGCTCAACCCTTCAATGGACCACCTCGTTGTTGTTCATTGCTGCCTCTTCAGTCAATCGGGTGAGCCAGGAAGGCGACCAGCTCGACCGGCTATCACGTCCTTTCGCGGACTGTTCGCCGATGCCTCCTGGTCCGGGCAAGAAACGATTCACCAGCGCCAGCATCTCCGCGGACAATTCCGGGAACAGCGCGTCAAACTTAACCGCCATCTTCGCCGGCGCGGTGATGATCAACTCAGCTCGACCTTGCTTGCACGCGTCGACGATCTGCCGCGCTGCGCGTTCCGCTTTTATCGACGTCACCGGCAACGAGTCGCTAATGCTGAACCAGGCAAACTCCTCCCGGTGCTTTCCTTTGAAGTTGGCGTTGCGCGGACTGCCGGTACGCATCAGGCCGGGGCAAACAGTCGTCACCACGATTCCGTCTTTACGCAACTCGGAGTAAAGACCTTTCGACAAACCAACCAAGGCAAACTTGCTCGCGCTGTACGGCACGAGATGCGGCACCGCAATCTTTCCGCCGATCGACGAGATGTTGACGATGCGACCATGGCCACGTTCGCGCATCTCCGGCAGCACGGCGAGTATCGTGTTCAGCGGCCCCCAGAAGTGTGCAAGCATCGCCTTTTCGAAATCCTCGCGATTCATAACTTCGAGTGGTCCGACCTGGATCGTGCCGGCGTTGTTTACCAGCACGTCGACTTTGCCGAACCGCTGGCGAACGCGATTCATCATTGCTTCGACTTCCGTCATGTTCGTGACGTCGCACTTCACCGCCAAAACATCAGCACCGCGGCTTTGCAGATCATCGCTCGCCTGCTCCAACTCCTGCTCGTCGCGGGCGCAGATCGCCACGCGTGCGTCGTTAGCCGCAAACTCGCGCGCGAGCACCAGTCCGAGTCCTCTCGATCCTCCGGTCACGAGCACCGTCTTGTCTCGCAGGTCATACTCCTTCATCTTCCGCCACAACAGCCTTCCGAGCGCGAAACCGCCAAGCGCGATGGCGGTGGTCTTAGCAATACTTATTTCATTGTTGGTCGTCATAAAACTGGTTCGCTTTCCGTACGAAGTGTTAACTTAGCGAACAGAAGATGCAATAAGGGTGCCGCCTAACCAGCATGAAAACACCAGGCACGGATACGACGCACTGGTAATTGGCGCGGGTCCGAATGGATTGGCCGCCGCGATCGAGATCGCGCGTGGCGGAAGGCGGGTTCGTCTCTACGAAGGCAAATCGACTGTCGGCGGCGGAACCAGATCGGCAGAACTCACACTGCCGGGATTTATTCACGACGTCTGCTCCACGGTTCATCCGCTCGGCGCGGGCTCACCATTCTTTTCGCAACTGCCGTTGCAAAAACACGGACTCGAATTTGTTTACCCGCCGTCGGCACTGGCTCATCCTTTCGACGACGGCACAGCCCTCATCCTCGATCGTTCGCTCGACGTGACCGCGGCTCGACTCGGAAAAGATGGCGCATCGTATCGTCGAGTGTTTTCGCCGCTCGTCGATGCGTGGGATGGACTGGCGGGCGATCTTCTCGCACCGCTCGGCATGCCGCGGCATCCATTCGCGATGGCGCGCTTCGGACTCAGCGCGATCCGCTCCGCAAAAGGATTTGCCGAAGCAAAGTTTCAGGAAGACAAGACGCGCGCGCTGTTCGCGGGAATGGCGGCGCATTCGTTTCTGGCGTTGGATTGGGGCGGCACCACTGCGTTTGGGTTAGTGCTCGGCACTTTGGCGCACACTGCCGGTTGGCCGGTTGCGCGCGGCGGATCGCAGAGTATTGCGAACGCGCTTGCCGCGCATCTGATCGAGCTCGGCGGAGAGATCGTCACCGATCATCGCGTCGACTCTTTGCAAGATCTGCCTGCAGCGCGAGCGATCTTGTGCGACGTCACACCGCGACAACTCGTCGCACTGGCAGGCGATGCGCTGACGCCCGGCTATCGTCGACGACTGGAGCGTTATCGGTATGGTCCAGCCGCGTTCAAACTCGATTGGGCGTTGAGCGCGCCCGTGCCGTGGAAAGCTGCTGAATGCAAGACGGCGGCAACAGTCCACCTCGGCGGTACGTTCGCGGAGATCGTCGAGTCTGAATGGAACGCGACGCACGAGCGGCATTCGGAAAAACCCTTCGTCATCGTCGCCCAACCGTCGCTGTTCGATTCCACGCGTGCGCCCGCAGGTCAACACACGTTGTGGGCTTATTGTCACGTCCCAAACGGATCGACCGTCGACATGAGCGACGCGATCGAACGTCAGATCGAACGCTTCGCGCCGGGCTTTCGCGACTGCATTCTCGCGCGCAGCGTTATGTCACCCGCCGACTTCGAACGCTACAATCCGAACCTCGTCGGCGGCGACATCAACGGCGGCATTCAGGATCTCGCGCAAATGTTCCTGCGTCCGACCATGCGAATGTATTCCACGTCTAAAGATGGCCTCTACCTCTGCTCTTCCTCGACACCTCCCGGCGGCGGCGTACACGGAATGTGTGGTTTTCATGCCGCGCGTGTTGCTCTGCGCAAAAACCTCCGCTGAAATCTGTGGAACTTGAAATGCTTTTCGTTAAGTGCGTTCAAGTTAGACGTACGCATTTCAGACGGAAGTGTCGGAGAAATAGAAATGAAAACACCTGATATCGAAGTTGACGATCGCACCGCAGTCCCCAAAGAAGCGACTACGCCGCAGCAGTTAATGGATAGCCTTTTGAAGTTTGACGCGGTGTCCGCGCCGGTGGTCAGTCTTTATCTCGACGCGCGCGTGAACGAGCACGGCAAACGCGTGTTTCTGCCGTTCGTGCGGAAGCAGCTTTCCGAACGGTTGAAGACGTATCCGGTGGACAGCGAGGAACGAGCGAGTATTGAAGAAGATTTTGTGCGCATCATGCGCTACCTCGAAGATGGTGTGCGCGGGCCGACGCAAGGCGTGGCGGTGTTTGCCTGCTCCGCTTTGGATGATTACTTCCAGGTGGGACAGTTCGAGGCGCCGTTCGAGCGCAATCGACTCGTTGTTTCGGAGCGCCCGCACGTTTATCCGCTGGCGCGGCTGATCGATCAGTATCGCCATTACGCCGTGGTTCTTGCGGATACCAATCGCGCACAAATCTTTGTCTTCGCTGCCGGACGCGTCGTCCAACAGGATGACATTCAAAATGTAAAGACGAAGCATACGAGCGTCGGTGGGTGGTCGCAGGCGCGCTACCAGCGGCACGAAGAAAACTATCACTTGCAGCACGCGAAAGAAGTTGTCGACGCGCTCGAACGCACGCTGCGCGACGACCGGATCGAGCATGTCATTCTCGCGGGTGACGAAGCGGTGGTCATTCCGATTCTGAAAGAACAGATGTCGAAGGAGCTGCAGGAGAAAGTTGTCGACACGATCAGTCTCGGCATCGATACGCCGGAGCACGAGGTGCTTGAAGAAACGCTCACTGCGTTTCGGCGGCACGACAGTTTGACTGACATGCAGAAGGTGGAGCAGCTGTTGGGTGAGTTTCGCGGTGACAATCTCGCGGTGGCTGGTGTGCCTGACACCCTGGCGGCGCTTTCGAATGGACAGGTCGAGGAGTTGTTGATTGTTGCGGCGGCTGACGGTTTGAAGTTTGACGAAGAAGAAGTGCGGAAGGTGCTCGATATCTATAAAGCCGACGACATTCCGGAGACGCTCGACGCGCGCGCTGTTGCGGACGAGTTGGTGCGGCGAGCGAATCAGATGTCGGCGGCGCGAGTCACGTTTATCGAGGACACGACGCGGCTTGAACAGCTAGGCGGTGTTGGTGCGCTGTTGCGTTATCGCATTTCTGAAGAGAAAGCGGCGCCGTACGAAACAAAAATCCGTGTAATCGGTGTTTAAACTTTTGACACAGATCGGACGTTTCCTATACCCTTTCGCGTTTTTGCTGAAAGGAAGGAAGCGCCCGCACTGTGTCAGCACGAGCTGAAGCAATCGTCACTGCCGGTTTAAGACCTGAACGTTTTGCCGGTCGTGGTGTCCTCGCCAACAGCCGCACGCTCGTCTTCATTACACTCGCGATTCTCGTCCTAACCGGATTCGGCTTTCGCGTCGCCGGCCTGAGCGCCGAAGGACTCAGCGAAGACGAACTCAACAAACTCAACGCTGTCGCCGACTACCGCGCGCACGGACTAACCGGCGCCAACGGCGAACATCCCATGTTGATGAAGGCCCTGCAGGCCACGTCGATCATCCTTTCCGAAAAGTGGAATGGTTTGGTCGGTCCTGAAAACCGAATCGCTCCCGAGACTGCCTTGAGGCTGCCCGGCGCGATTGCCGGAGCGTTGAGTGCGATCCTGATCTACTTGATCGCGGCTGAATTGTTTGGGGTGGAAGTTGCGCTGATCGCCGCGGCGCTGTGGTCTTTCGATCCGAGCGGGATCGGGTTCGCGCGCGTGGCGAAGGAAGATACGTTTCTGCTCTTCTTCTTTCTGCTGGCAAACGTGTTTTGGTTGCGCGGGCAACGCGTCGCGGAAAGCACCGATCGGAATCCGAATCGTTACTACTGGGCCACCGCGGCGTGTTACGGCGCGATGGTCGCTTCGAAGTACGTCCCGCACTTGATGGCGATCAGTTGGTGTTACTACTGGATGTTTCAACAGCTTCCGGAAACGCGTTGGCGGCTTGGGAAGAAACGACTCGTCGTGTTCTTCGCGATCATGGGGATCGTGTTTTTGATGTTGAGTCCGACGATTCTGCTGCCGGACACGTGGCGGCAGATGGGTTTGTTTGCCGGTGGGAAGCGTATCAGTCACGACGGTTATGAGTTCATGGGCCAGCTTTACACGCAACGGTTCGTGGATTGGCTGAATGGCATTCCGGTTTACTTCTATTTCGTGTTTACGGCGGTGAAGTTGCCGCTGCTGACTGTCGTGGGTTTCGTCGTCGGTCTGCCGTTGCTGTTTCGGCGCAAGCTGGGTGATGGTCGTTACTTTCTGCTGTTCTGGTTTTGGTTGTGGGTGGTGGCGTTCTGTTTTCCGGGTGGGAAGTTTACGCGCTACTACACTACCGTGCTGCCGGCGGTGCTGATCACGTGCGCGCTGGGGATACAGTTTGCCGGGCGATGGATCGCGGACCGCATCGCTTCCATTTCGACGGTCGACTCGCTATCAGCTTTGAAACACTACGTCCCTGCGTCTTTGGCTGTGATCGTCATCAGCGCTTCCGTCGTTAGCTCGGTTTACGCGGCGCCGCACTTTCGTTTGTTCACGAACATTCTTGGTGGGGGGATGGAGCGGGCCGGTTATTACTTCCCGCATGACGAGTTTTACGACGCGAGTATGCGAGAGACGATGGCCGAGATCGCGAGCCGTGCTCAACCTGGCGGACGCGTCGCGAGTGAGAGTCCATCCTTAGCTACCTACTACGCCGAGCGCTCACAACGTCCCGATCTCGTGAACATCTCGCTCTCCGATCCGAACGTCATCGCCGAGCTTCGCCCCGGCGACTTCATCATCATCGCCCGCGGCCGTCGTTACTTCAGCAACGACTCGCTCATAACGTCCCTGCGCCACTCGACCCCCATTTTGGACCTCAACCTCGGCCAGGTCCCTTCCGTGAAGATCTATCAATTAGACGCGAACTCGCTCGCTGCACTCCGCGAAACGTCCCGCTGACCTGTGGTATATTTCCGCAGATGACGTCGGAAGAACTCAAAGGAATTATTCATTCTGATCCCGGGATCATGGGTGGTACCCCTGTTTTCGTTGGTACTCGCGTGCCTTTGCAAAACCTTATCGATTCTTTGGAGGGCGGCGAATCTGTAGAAGAATTTCTGGAGGCATTTCCGACAGTGAAGAGGGAGCAGGCAATTGCGGTAATTGAGGCCGGCAAACTCAAAATGTTGGAAACGGTCTGATCCTCACGACACATGCGAATTCTTATTGACGAGTGCTTGATTGGCGTGTCTGTCGCGCCTTGATCGGTCATGACTGTAGCTCTGTTCGCGCTGCTGGTTGGGCCGGTGTCACCAATGGCAAGCTACTCGAACAAGCGCAACGACAATTCGACGTATTGTTAACTGGAGACAGGAATCTTAGCTTCCAACAAAACGTAAAAGCGTTTCGAATCGCTGTAATCGTATTGGAGGCCGGAAGCACTCGTTTGTCGGATACTTTGCTATTGATGCCTCAGGTATTAGCGAGCCTCGAAGGGATCCAACCTGGTCAGATTGTACGAATCGCCTCGCGTTAGTGCCTTAACTCAACTTCAACCGGGCGGGTGTCGTGGGAGTCGTAGCCTTCGGGCCAGTTTGAGATGTTGATGCCGTAGGGCCAGTCAGCGTCGGGAGTGACGGCGAAGCGAATCGACAAAGGAAGGCCGCGCATGGCGCGCAGACGAACGAACCAGCCCGTGAGCCGCCAATCCTGGACCACTACGTTCTCGTTTACCGCCGCAGGGACCAAACGCGATCCGGCATTCCAGCCGTCAACAAACAATGTGACGCGCGTCTGTCCAAAACCAGCAGGCGCGTCGACGGGCAATACCGGCCGAATATGCGCGCGCACGATGATCTCACTGACTCGCCGTCGATCCGCGCGCTCGGGCACCAGGTAGTCAACAAACCCGGATCCGTAACCCCAGATGTACCCCGGACCACCGCCAATCTTTTCGAACCGCTGCGCCACCGCCATCTGCGGCTTGAACTGGTAAAGCACCGACTTGTCTTCGCGCACAGTCATCAGCGGCTGCACTCCGGCATCATCCAGCGGACGACTCCACGCAAACTGACGCGGAACAATATGCCGCGAAGTCTCCTGCAATTGCGTCGGCAAGTCTGCCGACTCCAACGCCGCAAACACCTGCGACGCTCGCGACACCTCGCGCAACACCGCGTCGTCACGCGGAGTCGAATAGGTAACTCCATAACCCCGGTGCGTATCGGGCGTCAGGATCCAAAACATCGCGCCACCTGCGCCGGCCGCCGCATTTCCATCAAAGAACGCTTTGTACCAATCAACCTGCGACACACCACGATGACCATCAACGCTCATTCCAAACTCACCCAACACCAACGGCTTCCCTAACGAAAACGCCGCCGCCGCGCGGTTTTCAATGAACTCCTTCAACGCCGCCGGCGAGTCGACATAACTATCGAGATCGTCGCGCGGGTAATTGTGAACGTCGCAATAGTCGATCGACGGCAGCGCATGGTCCGCCAACCACTCGCGCCGCTCCGACGACGAACGATAACCCCACGCACCCGGCGCAACCATGTGGTTCGGATCAAGCGACTTCAGATACGCACTCATCTCCGCAAACCACGCGCGCCGCTCGGCCCAACGTCCGGTAAGCACCTGCGCCTCGTTCATCAACTCCCAACCGAAGATCGCCGGATCGTCGCGATAAAGAACTCCGGTGACCGTGTTACGCCGTGTCGCCAACCGCTCGACATGCTCTCGATACAACCGCCGCGTTTCCGGATTGGTATAAAACAGAAACGCCTTCTCGTTATTGATGCCGAACTTGTAACTATCGTCGGCGGCATCGTTGATCCCGGCCCAGCGCAAGTACTGCGTCACTCCACCAGTGTCACGCCACCAGTTCGTCAAACAGAGCTGCACGTAAATGCCGTTGCGGGCGGCCTCGGCGATCACCTTGTCGAGCTGCACGAACGCATCTTCGTTCCACTGTCCCGGCGCAAACCGAAATGAATGATGCCGTGGCCAGTCTGCCGCATCGCGGCCAACCGGCTTGACGTCGTTCGGCCCGCCCTCACCAAACGCCCAAACACGCACCACCTTCAGACCCATCTGCGCCGCCTGGCGCATCGTCTCGGGCATACGCTCGCGATCTTCATCGCGATACATCACCGCGACATTCGCACCGACAAACCGAAACGGCTTGTTGCCCACAAAGAAACGTCCGCCGCGCTGGTGCACGAACTGTCCGCGCGCACCGCCGCCACCCCGGTTAGCAGCCGGCGAAGCGCCTAAAAATAGAGCCGCCGCGCTTCCCACCAGGATCAGCGCGGCGACGACAAACAGTTTCTTATTCATCAACGAACGTAAGTCTAGCGCGGGCTCGTCATCCGGACAAAGCCCATGATCGCGCATACCGCTCCGAGCACCACAAACAGGTTGAAGAACGCCCCGACGCCCAGCGCCGCCGACAGGTCAACCGATTGCTGCGACATTCCCAAAAACACAAACACGCCAAAAAGCAAAAAATGAAGGTGATAAATAATCAGGCAAACCGCGGCATATGAAAACCAACGCGCCGCCGGACCAAACGCCGGCGCTCGCGCGAAGCCGAGTACCGCCGCAATCAACCACGCAACGCCTCCGGCAATCAACAAAAGCAACGTGACCAGGAAGAAGTACCCTGGCTGAGTGGCGCGGAGTTGCTGAAGCATGAACAGGACTGGGAAGAACATTTGTTTGAGGTCTCTCCTTCGCGGATTAGGTGTTCAAACAAAAAGCAAGCGCCGTCTGCGCACGTAAGCCGCTGGTTTGTGCACAAACGGCGTCGAAAACTGGGTCGGGTTCGAGTGCAAATCTCTGCATGGGAAGTCAGCTTGGTGACTTCCAACAATCGGGATCGCCCGGGCGCCCGTTTACTGCGTGATATGGATCTCCTCTTCTTTGTTCACGTGGCCCAGGAAATAAATCAGGCCACAAATAAACGCAACGGCTGCCAATCCGAGCGCGATCCAACCATGGGTATGACCGCCGGCAGGATTCGGGTCCGTCACGAACTTGTAGAAGTAAAAGATCGCACCGACGGCTGCGGCTATGCCGACAATTACCGCCAGAATGTCTTTCAGGCTTTTCATTTTGAACCTCCGGCCAGGAAAATGTATGAAGGTTAAGGAAAAAGCCGCTTTCTCGCTATGATGCCAGCATGTTAACGCCACGCCGCGAGGGATTGCAAGTTTATTAACTCGCCAAACCTACGTGTCCCAATTGGTTCACGTTCGTGTGTCTCACTGGCTTCAAACCCGCGGCTTCAGAATGACCCGTTTGTCCCCGGTGCGACGAGTGACTTGCTCGCGATCGAAGTATTCCAGCAGGGGGATCGCGTACTTGCGTGAGACGCCGGCGAGCTCTTTGAAGGCAGGGACGTCGATGAGACGCTGAGGTTCGTGTTTTGAGGCGTAGTTAATCAGCTTGGCTCTTAAACCGTCGATGACGGCCGCATGCATGAACATCTCGTTCTGAATCCGCACCAGCTTTTTGCCGTCGACGAGCAGTTGAAGGATCTTCCGCGCCTGTGTGCGCTGCGCAATCGTAACGCCTGCACGCTTCATAACGTCGTCGATTGAAGGCGACTCGACTCCCGCGTCGCGATAGACCTGCTCGATTCGCGCGCTCATCTGCGCGTCCTGCTCCGATAATCCGACCGAATGACTGCCGGCGCGAATAATGTCTTTCTCGGAAACAACTGTGCGCGCCGCTTCCAACCTCGCAATCACTGCGTTGAAGAGTTCCGGGAACGAATGCGCGAACACTTTCTCGCGCAGCGTCTCGCGCAACATTCCGCGCGCCAGCGGTTCGCGTTTGTGATGGCGATCCAACTCGTCGAGCACCATGCTGCTCAAACGATCAAAACTCTCGCGTACGAGAAACACGCCGCCAGCGTCGATCACCTGCTCGCCGGCCTGTGCCGCCGTCGCCACGCTCGCCAGCACATCGTTGGTCCAACCAGTTGCGGCGCCGATGTCGGCGAGTCGCAAACCACGCTCGCCCGAGCTGCTGACAAGCCCGCGAAACACTGCGACACGATCGTCTTCCATCAACGTCCGCAGCAAGCGACGAGTCTGCGCCATGTCCTTGCCACGATGTTTCGCGGCAAAGGGATCGACGATGACGCCGCCCGCGATCGTTTGCTGCGGTGAATAACTGCGCAGGATGAAACGATCGCCATGCAGCGCTACGACCGGAGCTTCGAGCCGCAACTGCGCGAGACCGCCGCCGCCCGCGGGAATCTCGGCCGGCTCGTCGAGCACGCGCACGCGCCCCAGAACTTCAGTCGCGCCGATATGCAAACGCATCCGCGATCGCGAACGCACGCCCCGCGGCGCGTCGGGCAGGACGTCGATCCAAACATCGACGATCTGTGTCGATCGCAAACGTCCGGGCGGAGCGAGGACCATGCCTCGTTCGATCTGCGCCCGGTCAACACCGCCGAGATTTACCGCCGTGCGTTGTCCGGCCTGCGCCTCCGTCACCGACGCGCCATGAACTTGCAGCCCACGCACACGCACCTTGATCGCGGGCGGCAACAACTCGAGATCGTCGCCTTCTTTGATCGTACCGGAAATCAACGTGCCGGTGACGACCGCGCCAAATCCTTTCATCGAGAACGCGCGATCGATCGGCAGTCGCGCAATGAAATCAGCCGAACGCGCCGGAACGCGTTTTCCGATCTCCGTTAACTGCGACTTCAGCTCGTCGAGACCGGCGCCGGTTTTCGAACTCACCGCGACGATTGGCGCGTTCTCCAGAAACGATCCCGCCACCAGTTCATGCGCTTCCGTCTCGACCAACGACAGCATCTCTTTTTCGACGAGATCGCTTTTCGTGATCACGATCAATCCGTTGCGCACGCCGAGCAGTCGACAGATGTCGAAGTGCTCGCGCGTTTGCGGCATCACGCCTTCATCAGCCGCGATGATCAGTGCGAGCACGTCGATGCCATGCGCGCCCGCCAGCATGTTTTTGACGAAACGTTCGTGACCGGGAACGTCGACGAAACCGATGCGGAGATCGTCGAGTTGCAGATCGGCAAAGCCGAGATCGATGGTGATACCGCGTCGTTTTTCTTCCGGCAGGCGGTCAGGATCAGTGCCGGTGAGCGCGCGCACGAGCGCGCTCTTACCATGATCGATATGGCCGGCTGTCCCGACGATGAGAGACGTCATTTCAGCACTCAGGTTTGTTTGGCTAAGATCTGTTCGTAAAAATCAATGTACTGCGGAATAACAACATCGGTGCGATAGCGAGTGATGGCCGAGTCGCGCGCACGTTGGCCCATCTCGCGTCGCAGTTTGTGATCGACAAGCAGTCGCGCTGCGTCGGCGGCCATCTTGTCTACGTCGCCCACCGGACTCAAGTATCCGGTTTCGCCGTCGGTCACGACTTCCGGCAGTCCGCCTACACGTGAAGCAATAACCGGAACTTCGCAGGCCATCGCTTCCAACGCCGCCAGGCCGAACGACTCCTGGTCAGAAGGCAACAGTAAAACGTCACAGGCGGAGAGATAGTCGACAATGCGCGGCTGCTTACCGACAAACACGCAGTGCTCGTAAACGCCGAGACAACGCGCACGGTGCTCGGCATTCGTACGTTCACTGCCGTCGCCAACCATGATGAGCCGCGTCTTCACGCCTTTCTGAAGCACACGCGCGAGGATCTCGACGCAGTCGACCGGCCGCTTCACCGGGCGAAAATTCGACACGTGGACCAGCAACGGTTCGTTACTGGGCGACAACTGCTCGCGCAGCGCGGCAACCTCGAGACGCTTGTAGTCGTACTGGCAAACGAAGTTTGGAATGACCTGGATGTCGTCGAAGTGAAAGATCTCTTTCGTCGCTTCCTTGAGGTAGTTGGAGATCGCCGTCACGCCGTCTGACTGGACGATGCCGTATCGCGTAATCGGCAAATAGGAGCGGTCGGCGCCGACGAGCGTGATGTCCGTGCCGTGCAACGTCGTGACGACAGGAAGACGACGTCGCGGTTTCAGCGACTCGCGCGCGAGAATCGCGCTGATCGAGTGCGGAATCGCGTAGTGGACGTGAAGCAGATCGAGATTTTCTTCTTCCGCGACGGTCGCCATTTTCGTTGCGAGAGCGAGCGTGTACGGCTGATGCTCGAACAGCGGGTACGACATCATCTCCACTTCGTGGAAACGCACCCGTTCGTTCAGTTCAGTGAGCCGCGTGGGAAGGGCTGAAGAAATGAAATGGACCGTGTGTCCGCGGGCAGCCAGTTCTTTGCCGAGTTCGGATCCCACGATCCCGCTGCCGCCGTAAGTGGGATATACCGTTATGCCAATGTTCATCGAAAGCGTGCCGGGTCGTTTCTTTTCGTTTTGGGAGGATTAGAGTTTAAGCCTCAGATTTTCGTCTTCCAAGCACGGACGGCCCGCTCACGCGTTTTATCCCCAAAATAAGTGAGGCAGGCGACCCTCGCTATCGCCTGCCTCTATCTCAACTTGACTCACCTTCTGAGAGGGGGGGCAAGTGAGGGCGGGAGTATAGAACTGGTTTGGGAATTTAGCAACGATTCTTGCAACCGGTTTCGAAAGTAATGCTCGCTCACTGCGGATGCGGGCCAAAATCGCTATAATGTGACCACAAAAAGGGAGTTGTAATGCCGAAGATCAGCGATATCGAAGAGACACCAAATCCGAATGCAGTGAAGTTTATTCTCCGCGAGCCGGTGAGTAACGGAGTCGCGAGACAGTATGGCTCCGCGGACCAGGCGGAAAATGATTCGTTGGCAAAATCGTTGTTTGACGTGGGCCATGTCGTCTCGGTTTTCTACATGGACCGCATGATCACAGTCGAAAAAGATGACGAGGGCGACTGGGACGAACTTCTGCCCGCGCTGGCCGTGCCGATTCGCGCTGCGGAAGCTGTAAATGGCGGTTCTGCGGCAGCAGCCGCTGCGGCGGTTGGGGGAGCGATTGCCGCCGTCACCAGCGACGACCCGCGACTGTTGAAGATCAATGAAATACTCGACGAACGAGTACGCCCGGCGCTCATGGGCGACGGTGGCTATCTCGAAGTACTCGGACTCAGCGAACACACGTTGAGCATTCGCTACCAGGGCGCCTGCGGTAGTTGCCCGAGTTCTCTGACGGGCACGTTGATGGCGATAGAAGGAATGCTGAAACAGGAAGTCGATCCCGATTTGGAAGTGATCGCCGTCTAAGTAGAAAAAGTTTTTTAAACACGGATTCTGACAGGAGTGCCCCATGTTCCCACGGCTACTCGTAGTCCTTCTTCTGCTCAGTCTCACCTTTCCGCCTGCGATAGCTCAAGAAAAACCAGTCAAACCGAAAAAGGCCAAAGCCGAAGAGGTTGACGCTGAGGCCGAGCAACAGCGCGAAATCGCAGTGGCGCTCGTGATCTCACTGGCGGACGAGGCGCGCAGTTTCAAAGATCAAGCTCGACGCGCACGTATCCAGGCTCGCGCTGCCGACGTACTTTGGGACAGCGATGCGGAGCGAGCGCGCGAGTTGTTCAAACGCGCCTGGGAAGCCGCCGATGCCGCTGACACCGAAGCTGCTCAGCAGAGGGCGGAACAAATCAAAAAGATGCAGGCCGCCGGTGAGCCGGTGGTCCTGCGCGGTGGACCAAACCTCCGCAACGAAGTGCTGCGCATAGTCGCGAAACGTGATTACAAACTGTGCGAGGAGTTTCTAAAAGTCTTTGATGAGGCCAACGCGAAAGCGACGGAAGAGGCAGCCTCGAACGCGCGGCGAAATAGTTTGCCCGAACAACTCGGTTCTGCCAGACGATTAGAACTTGCCCGCCGGCTGCTCGAAGACGGCGACGTCGAACGCGCGTGGATTTACGCGTTGCCGGCTCTCTATCCGGTAAGCGTCGATTCGATCTTCTTTCTTTCCGCGCTCCGCGAAAAAGACGCTTCGCGCGCGGACAAGGCGTTCGATGGTCTACTCGCGCGCGCTCAACGCGACCCGACGTCAGACGCAAACACCGTCTCGGGTCTTTCGTCTTACGCGCTGACGCCTTTCTTCTACATCTGGTTTGAAAAAAGCGGCGGCGCCAACCAAAACCAATCGAGGCGCACCACGCAGGCGCCGGACCTGCCTCCAAGATTGAAACGCGCCTTTCTGGAACTAGCTTTCGAGATCCTGATGCGGCCGTTGCCGGCGCCCGATCAGGACCGCTCGACGTCGGGCCATCTCGGCAAGTTCATGGTGATCAAACGGCTGTTGCCGGTCTTCGAACAGGAAGCGGCCGATCTCGCAGCGGGCTTGCGCACACAAATGACCGCGCTCGCGTCATACGTACCACCCGATGCTGAACGGGAAGCGAATCGGGATCTGACTGCCGGTCTAAGACCCGACGAAGAAGTGGACTCCGATCGATCTCAGCGGATGCAGGAACGATTGGACGCGGCCAAGACCTCGGACGAACGCGATCAAATCTACGCCGACTTTGCCGTCATGCTCACGGAAAAGGGCGACCTGCAAGCGCGCGAATTGGTGGACAAGATCGAAAACAGCGAGTTGCGCAAGAACGTTCGCGCTTACACCGATTTCGAGTGGGCCGAATATTTCATTCGCAAGAAAGATGCGACCGAAGCCACGCGGCTCGCCAAGAACGGCGAATTGACCAGCCTCCAGCGCGTTTGGATCTACACGCGCGCCGCGAAACTCGTGCTCGCTTCGGAACGCGCGCAGGCGATCGATCTCTTGAACGACGCACTCACCGAAGGACGTCGCATCGGCAACAGCGATCCGGATCGGGCGCGCGCACTGACTGCGGTCGCGACCAGAATGGCCGAGATCGACATGGTGCGCGCCTGGGAAATACTCGGCGAAGTTATCAAAGCGGCCAACGCCGCAGACGCATTCACCGGCGAAGACAGTCGCATCTATTCGCGGCTGCAGACGAAGAACACGGTGGTGGTCAGCAACGGCACCGCCGAGGATTTTGATCTGCTCGGGTTGTTTCGTCAGCTCGCGCGCGCCGATCTCCTGCGCTCGGTCCAACTGACGAAGTCCTTCACGGGCTACGCGCCGCGTGCCGTCGCGACGCTGGCTATCGCCCAATCAGTTCTCGAAAAACGGAAAGACAGAGCATGAGACTTCTTCGCATCGTGGTGCTGGTCGTGTTCGCAGTGGCTGTCGGCTATGCGCAAACACCGGACAAAGAACGCATCCGCCGCCAACAGGCACGTTCGCTGCTGATCGCGCTCTCAACCGACGCCCGCGCCTTTCACGATCAAACACTCCGCGCCCGATCGCTCGCTCGCATCGCCGATGCCCTGTGGGCCATCGACACCGAACAGGGACGTTTGTTGTTTCGCAAGGCATGGGAAGCCGCGGAAGTTGCGGATCGCGACAACCAGCAGAAACTGGACGAGCAGATTAAGCAACAGCAAGCGAAGACCGGCCGCAGCAGTTACGCCACCAGTCTTCCGCCAAGCTTGCGTCGCGAAGTTTTGCGGCTGGCAGCGCAAAAGGATCGTGCTCTCGGCGAAGAGTTCCTCGAGAAGTTGAAAGCCGAGAAAGCCGAAGCGGCGACAAACGCCAAACTCAATCCCGGAAGACTAAACGAATCCATGGGCCAGCGTTTGGGACTAGCGGGAGAGTTGTTGGCCTCCGGCGACATTCAACGAGCGCTTCAATTTGCGGATCCCGTGTTGAGCACTGTCTCGATGGAGACGATCAACTTCCTCGTCGATTTGCGCGACAAAGATCCCGTCGCGGCTGACCAGCGTTACCAGGCGCTGCTTGCGTCGTCAATGACCAACCCGCAGGCGGACGCGAACACTGTGTCGTTGCTTTCGTCGTACGTCTTCACGCCGCGTCTGTACATAGTTTTTACCGGCAGCGGTATGTCGTCGTCGCAGATGTCCTCGACGATCAAGCCGGCGAACGTCTCGCCCGAATTGCGCGGAGCATTTTTCAACACTGCCGGGGCGATTCTGCTGCGGCCATTGCCGCCACCCGGACAAGATCCCGGGCCGACAGGGATCGATGGCAAGTATCTCGCGATCAAACGGCTGATGCCGTTCTTCGAACAATCAGCACCCGCGGAAATGGTCGAATCACTGCGCGCCCAACTGAACGCGCTGAACACCGTTGCATCCGAGAGCGCTCGCAAACCCGACGATGAGGGATGGCTCAATCGAGGCGTGCGGCCGGAAAAACCCGCCGCCGATCGCGAACAGGCGCTGATGGAGCGGCTCGAGCGCGCGAAGACCTCGGCCGACCGCGACGTTATTTACGTTCAACTTGCTAACCTGCTGTCGCGAGATGGCGACCTGCGTACGCGAGAAGTCGCGAGCAAGATCGAAGACCCGGAATTGCGCAAAGACTTTGGCGCGTACGTCGACGGCACGCTGTTGAATTACCACATTGCGAAAAAGCAGACCGAACCGGCGCTCGAATTGATTCACAAAGGCGAGCTCACGCACCTGCATCGAGTGTGGGCGCTAACGGAAGTTGCGAAGGTGCTCGTGAAGACAGATCGCGAGACGGCCCTGCAACTCGTCGAAGAAGCGGCGACTGAGGCGCGACGTATCGACGCTTCGGAGGCGGGACGTCCACAGGGACTGGTGGCCGTAGCAAACGCGTTGAGGGTTGTCGATCCGGCGCGATTGTGGGATGCGACGTTTGACGCTGTCAAAGCGGCAAACTCCGCGGAAGGTTTTACCGGCGAGGACGGCGAGCTGATCCTCCAGTTTCAGAGCAAAGTGCAGTCGTCAGTGAATACTAACGACGTGCCGGATTTCGACCTCGACGGAATCTTCAAGGAGCTCGCGAACCAGGATTACGATCGGGCCGTTGAACTGGCACGCGGGTTCGAACACGAAGGACCGCGTGCAGTGGCGACGATCTCGATTGCGCGAGCTGTGCTGGAACCGAAGAAAAAATAGCCACGAAAAGGCACAAAACGAGCAAAAAGAGCTTTGAACCTGGTACTTGGTTCTTTGTACTTGGTTCTTTGTACTTCCTTCTTTGTACCTGGGTTCTTTGTTTTGTGCCTTTTGTGCTTTTTGTGCCTTTTGTGGTTAAGACTTTTTCTGCCTTTTGTGTTTAAGAATAAATGTTCATTGGCCGCGTGAGTAGCGCCAGCGGATCGTCGACGTTCAAAGCTTCACGAACATAGAAAGGCTCACCGGCGGCGACGCCAATCAACGATCCGAAGTAACCCATTCGCACTTCAATCTCCCGGAGAAACCCACGCGCGCTGATCCGCGTCGACGGTTCCTTCGACTCCGCGTCATAAAACTGCGATTTGTAAGCGCGAATCGCACTCATCTTCTCGTCTACAAACCCCGACACATCGACGACAAACGAAGGCACGATGCGACGCGAGAACAGCGAATGCATGATCGCCGGCATCGGCACCGCCGACAGCCCCGACTCTTCATCGTAACGTCCCATCGTCGCCAACCGTGCCGCCTGTCGCACGATGATCGAAGTGTTTGCGTGATCCGGATGCGGATCGTCTTCGTGAGTTGTGAGCAGGACCTTTGGTTTGTGAGTTCGCAACAGCCGCACCATCGCGAGGCGCGCGACCTCAGTGGCTTGAACGTGACCGTCGGGCTGTTCGAGGTTCAATCGCGCGTCGAGCTTCATCAGACGCGCTGCGTCGGCGGCTTCGCGCTCACGAATCTCCGGCGTACCGCGTGTGCCCATTTCGCCGCGCGTGAGATCGCAGACGCCGGTGCGATACCCGAACGACTTCAGTTTCAAAAGCGTCCCAGCCACCGACAACTCGGCGTCGTCCGGATGCGAGAATATTGCCAGCACGTCGAGCGGTGTTTCAGTTGAACTCATATCGCGGCTTTAGATTAACAGATTTGTGTAATCTCTGGCGTACACTCTAAACGCAATGAAACTGACGGTACTCGGCTCCGGCACTTCCGTTCCGCATCCCGATCGCGCGTCCGCCGCACACTGGCTCGACACCGCGGCGGGTTCCCTGCTGCTCGACGTCAGCGCAGACGCCGCGCATCGTATGGCCGAGGAACAACTCGACTGGCCCAACCTCGACGCGATCTGGGTCTCGCACTTTCATCTCGATCATCTGGGCGGGCTGCCGGCCTTTCTGTTTGGCACGCGGAGGGCGCCGCCGACACGCAATCGCGCCAAGCCGCTGCGAATCTTCGGGCCCGCCGGACTGAAGCGAGTGATGCAGGCAATCAACGACTCGAACCATTACCCGCTCTTCGATCAACCATTCCCGATCGAGCTCGTCGAGGTCGCGCCGTCAAACGACTTCGAAATTCTGCCGGGCGTGATCGCCCACACCTTGAAGACGCCACACACGGACGAAAGCCTGGCACTGCGCTTGAACGACGAAAACGCGAAATCGTTTGTCTATACTTCCGACACCGGTTTTTTAGAGAATCTGGCCTCGTTCGCCAATGAAGTCGACCTGCTGCTGATGGAATGTTCTTTCAGGAGAAACAAACCCGTGCAGAAGCACCTCGAACTGGCGGACGCTATGAAGCTCGCCGAGATGTGCCGCCCACGGAAAGTCGTGTTGACGCATCTCTATCCCGAGTGGGACGGATTCGACCTCGCTGCGGAAGCGCGACGGCTGTGGTCGGGGGAAACAATCGCAGCGTTTGACGGTCTGCAGTTGGAGTTTTAAGGGGGGAGTGATGACAACTTTGCTTTTGATCCTGTTTTTGTTATTCCAATTGCCCTCTCATCACAACAATGAATCGTCGTCGTTACTCGAATCCGGCAAAGCCGCGACAATAAAACCCAGGAGCGCCGTGCCCGCTGAGTTCAAGATCGTGTCGTACAACATCCGGTGGCGCAGCGGCGATGATCTCAAGAAGCTGAACAAACTCCTGCAGGACGATCCGGAGATCGGCAACGCGCAGATACTCGCGTTGCAGGAAGTCGATCGACGAAAGAAACGCACCGGAAACAGTAACGTCGCGAAAATAATGGCTGACGAGTTGGGCATGCATTACGCCTGGGCCGCGCCACCACCGCCGAAACCCGATGACGAAGAAGAGACGGGCGTCGCGATCCTGAGCGTTTATCCGCTTTCGAATGTGCAGCGAATCGTGTTGCCGCATGAAGGTCCGAACAAACGGCGTCGTGCCGCGATCGGCGCCACGTTGGATGTACACGGCCAAAAATGGCGCGTGTATTCGGTCCACGCCGAGACGCGAATCGATTTCGACAAGAAGCTCGAACAGTTCAAAGCAGTACTGCAGGACCTGGCCCAGTATCCCTCGAACATGCCGGCGATCATAATGGGCGACTTCAATACCTGGGAAGCAAACGCCGAACGAAAGATCATCAAGTTGTTTACGGAAGCAGGCATGCAGACGCCCTTCGGCTCTCAAACCACGTTCAAACGAAAGATCGTGATCATGCCGATCGAATTCAGACTTGACTGGGTATGGTTGCGCGGACTGGAACCTGCCAGTTATGGTATTGACCGCAAGGTGGACGTTTCGGATCACTGGCCGCTTTGGACCAACGTGAAACCGGTGTCGACCGGTGCAAGGGTCTCCCCGACCAGGCAATGACTGCCGGCGGCGCGGCAATCAAAGCAAACTTAAAATTATCGTGCGCGCGAATCATGAATCGGAGAGCTCATGATCTGTCCTAATTGCGAGCGGACGGCGAGTTGGAGCAAGCGGCGTTGTCCCGCCTGCCGGACCAAGCTGCCGGTGTGGTATGTGACCGCGATGGTGGGAATTGCCGCCGCCGTCTACGCTGCTTTCTTGGTTGTCGAAAATATCTTTTAATCACAAAAGGCACAAAAGACACAAAAGGCACAAAGAAGAATCCGAGACATTGACAGGATTCCTTTTATGCCTTTTGTGCTTTTCGCCTTTTGTGCCTTCTGTGGTTTTTGTGCCTTTTGTGTCTACTTCACGACGATACTATTCACGCTCAACGCATTCCCTGTCGCTCGTTGTAAATCCGCGATCGCTTTGTTCAGATCAGTCTGCGCTTTCAACTCGAGCCCGCGCGCCGTCGTCAACTGCGTCTGTCGCTCGAGCACGAGGAACGTCGTCGACTGGCCCGCATCGAGTTTCCTTTGTTCACTCGCAAACTGCTGTTCATTCGCTTCGCGCGTAGCAACCGCCGCACGCAGTCGCGACTCCGCACTACGCATCGCTTGCAACGCATTACGCACGTCGACCTGGATCGCCTGTTCGAGCTGTTCGCGTTGCGTGGCGATGCGTTCGCCTTCCACCAGCGAACGTCCTAACTGCGCTTCCGCCGTGCGGTTTCGCAACGGCAAACTGACTGACACTCCGACTCGGAAGTTGCCGTAACGATTTGCCAAAAGGCTCTGCAGCGACTGCCCGGGTCCGCCAAGCAGATCCGGCGAGAAAGTCTGCGGCGGCACGACCGGCAATGGATCGAGACCCGCCAGTGTCGACAGTTCGTCGACGCGTTGTCGCACTTGCAAACTCGACGCGGTGAACGGATTCACTCCCGCCGTGCTGACGGATCCGGCGAGACCGTTCACGCCGTAAGTGCCGACCAGATCGACCGCGGGTTTCGTCTGGTTTTTGTAGTAACTCTGATCGATCTCGTTGATCTCCTTCACCACGTTGGACTGTTGGAGTTCGGGCCGGTTTTGCTTCGCGGTCGCCAACGCATCCGGCAGCGAAATACCCGGGACCTGAAGATCAACCGGGTCGGTCGGCACGATCGCTTCGTTCCAAATGGGCGACGACTGGTTCTCCGCAATCAAGTGCTTCAACAAGTTTTCCGAGCGCGAGACATCTTCCAAAGCACTGAACACGCCCTGCTCGTACGTCGAGATCTGCGCTTCGGCGGCAACGACGTCGATCGGCGCGAGCGTTCCTTCCTGGACCAGTCGCTTGTTGTGTGTGAGCTGCGTCTGCGCGACTGTCACCGCGTCGCGTTGCACTTGCAGGCTGCGCAAGGCGAAGACGAGGTCCCAGTAAGCCCGCTGAACGTTCGTGATCGTGTCGATCGCGCGTTGGCGAAACTGAGCGTCTGTCAACGAAAGGTTCTTGCGCGCGATCGCGATCTGCCGGCGAGTGTTGTCGATCTTCAAACCGCGCCAGAGCGGCTGCGTGTAAGTGAACGACAACGACGACGGATACTGCGGATTCAGCGCGGTGAACTCGTTGTTCGTCGTGAACCTGCTCGACGAGAAATCGAGTCGATAGCTGCCGCCAAGCACTGGCGTTTGTCCTTCGAGCCGCACGGTGCCGGCGTAGTCGCTCTGAATCGTCGATCCGTTCTGACCGCCGCTCAAGAAGCTCGAGATCGGATTCTCGAAACGCTCGTAGAACGTGGTGAAATTCAGCTTGGGATCGTACGCGCCCTGCGAACCGAGCAGATCGAATTCCGCAATGCGCACGTTCTCACGCGCGACCTCGATGTCCTTGTTGTTCGCCAGCGCCATCGACAACGCTTCGCGCAGTCCCAGCGGGTGCTGGCGATTCATGTCGACGCCGACGCGATTCAGCTCCGGCAGCGGTTTTTGCGGCGCGCGAAAGTCAGGCGCGACCGGCGGCACCTGTAACTGCTGCATCTGAGGCTGCTCCTGCGCCACCGCCAGACCGGAAACACAGATCAAAATCAATAATGTTAGAAATATCTTTCCCATTGCTTTTCCTTAATGCTTCGAAATGAGAGAAGCCGCAGTGGTGGCCACTTTGCGTCGCACACGCCCGAACACCGCGTCGCCCGTTCTCCTGATTCGACCCCAAACATGGCTTCGCGCGAGATCGTCAAACAGCGAATAGAACACCGGCACGGCCAGCAGCGTCAGCAGCAAACAGAGCGTCTGACCGCCGACCACCAGCACGCCGATCGAACGGTTCGTGCCCGAACCTGGACCATGCGCGATCGTCAACGGCAACATGCCCGCGACCAGCGCGATCGTCGTCATCAGAATCGGACGCAGGCGATCGCGATTCGCACGCATGATCGCTTCGAACCGGTCCATGCCGCGCGCGCGCAACTGGTTCGTGTGGTCTATCTGAAGAATGGCGTTCTTCTTCACGACGCCGAACAACAGCAACAATCCGAGTCCGGAAAAGATGTTCACTGTCTGCCCGGTCATCAGCAGCGACAGGATGCCGAAGGGAATCGCCAGCGGCAGCGTCAACAAAATCGTCACCGGGTGAATGAACGATTCAAACTGCGCCGCCAGCACCATGTACATGAAGACAAACGACAGCACGAACGCGAGGAAAAAGTAGTAACCGGCGCGCCCGAGTTCTTTCGAACGGCCCGCCAGTCCCGTGCGGTACGACGGATCGAGCTTAACTTCCTTCACAAACTGGTTCATCTTGTCGATCACCGCTGCTTGCGAGCCGCCCGGTCGCACGTTACCGATCAACATCACCTGGCGTTGGCGGTTGAGACGATCGATCGCCGCTGGTCCAGTGCCTTCTTCGAAGTGGACCAGATTGTCGAGTGTGACCCAACCGATCTTCTTCGACGAAACAATCATCCGCTTCAGACCTTCGATACTCGCGCGAAACTCGCCGATCGCGCGAACTCGCACGTCGTACTGATCGGTGCCGGCGTTGAATGTCGAGACTTTCTGACCGGCGACCAGCGTGTTAAGCGCCTGCGCGATGTCGCCAACACTGACGCCCAGGTCCGCCGCCCGCGCGCGATCGATAACAACGCGCACTTCCGGCTTGCCGCTGATCAACGTCGAATCGGCGTCGACGACGTCGGGAATGGTCTTCATCCGTTCGAGCAATTGGTCTGAATACTTCGTCAGCTTCTCCAGATCCGGTCCGCCGATGACGTACTGAATGTCGGCGTTGCGGAAACCACCGCCGGAAATCGCCGCCACCTGCTGCACGCTGGTGCGCAGTTGCCCGGGATACTGTTGAATAAACTTCGGCAGCACCTGAGATCGCGCACGCACCATCAGGTCCTGCTGTGAAACGTTTCTCTCTTCGATCGGCATCAGCTTCACGTAGATCGACGCGTTGTTCACCAGCTCCTGCTGGCCACCGCCAATCGTCGTCAAGGTGTCGGTCACGCCGGGAAGACTGCGCACGTCGGTTGCGATCCGTTCCGCGAGTGCCGACGTCGCCGCGAGCGTTGAACCCTCCGGCGCGCGCACGTTGATTTCAAACTGCGCCTGATCGTCAACCGGCAAGAAGTTCTTGCCCACAAACATGAACAACGGAACGATGCTCGCGATCACCACCACACACGCAACGACGATGGCCCAACGATGCGTCATGGACCAGCTCAACATCTTCGTGTACGTGCGATCGACCGGACGGTAGAAACGCGACTCCTTCGAACCGTGATCCGCGGGCTCGGTCGCTCGTTCCAGCGCCCGTTCCTTTTTATCGTCGCTGCGCCGGATCAAACGCGCCGCCAGCATCGGCGTCAGCGTGAACGACACCAGCAACGAAACCGCGATGGCGAATGACGACGTCAAACCAAACGACGACATGAACCGGCCGACGATGCCGCCCATGAAACCGACCGGCAGAAACACAGCGAGCAACGAGAGCGTCGTGGCCATGACGGCCAGTCCGATCTCTTTCGTGCCTTCAATGGCCGCCTGAAACGGCGGCACACCTTTTTCTTCGACGAAACGAAAGATGTTTTCCAACACCACGATCGCGTCGTCGATCACGATCCCGACCATCAACGTCAGCGCGAGCATCGTGATCTGGTTCAGCGTGAAACCCATCGCCGCCATCAATCCGAACGTCGCGATCAGCGACGTCGGAATCGCGAGACCGGCGATGATCGTCGAGCGGAAACTCCATAGGAAAATGAACACGACGATGGCCGCGAGAATGCTGCCCTCGATCAAGTGCGTTTGAATCGCTTCGATTGAGCTCTTGATGAAGATCGACTGGTCGCCGACGACTTCCGTTTTGAAACCCGGCGGCAACGTCTTGCCGATCTCCTGCAATTTCGCCTTCACCGCGTCAGCAACGGCGACGGTGTTCTGGCCCGACTGTTTCGAAACGATCAGCGTCACCGCCGGTTGACCGTTCAAACGCGCTTCGGTGCGCGGTTCTTCCGCGCCGTCTTCGGCATAACCGACGTCGCTTAGTTTGACTGAGTAGGTTCCCTGGTTCGCGACGATCAGATTGTTGAACTCGGAAGGTTCGACGATGCGGCCCATCGTGCGCACCGTCAGTTCGCGTACGCCTTCGTCGACACGGCCACCCGGCACTTCCATGTTCTGGGCGCGAACCGCATCCGCCACCTGCGCTACGGTCACGTTGAACGCCCGCAGTTTGTCAGGATCGACCCAGATCTGAATCTCGCGCCGGCGGCCACCGATGATCTGCACGTCGCCGACGCCGTTGATCGATTCAATCTCCTGCTTGATCTTGTTGTCCGCAACATCCGTGACTTCGCGCAGCGAACGTGGCGCAGACACGGCGATACGCACGACCGGCGCGGCGTCCGTGTCGAGTTTCTGGACGATCGGCTGTTCGGCAGTCAGCGGCAGGTCGTTGAGAATCAGATCGATCTTGTTTCTGACTTCCTGCGCGGCGATGTCGGGGTTCTTCTCGAGCAGGAACGTGATGAAGACCTGCGACACACCTTCGACGGACGTCGAACGCAACTCGTCGATACCGGAAATGGTGTTGACGGCGCCTTCGACTTTGTCCGTGATCTCGGTCTCGATCTCCTGCGGCGACGCGCCGGGGTTCACGACGGTCACAGTGATCGTCGGCAGATCGATCTTCGGAAAGAGATCAACGCCGAGCGACTTGTAGGAGAACAACCCGACGACGGTGAGACTCAGGATGAGCATCGTCGCAAAAACCGGGCGGCGAACGCATATCTCAGCTAGTTTTTGCATTGTCTTGGTACTTCGTTCTTAGAGCTTTGTTCTTTGTACTTAGTACTTTGTTCTTTGTGCCTTTTGTGGGCTTCGTTTGTGCCTTTTGTGTTCACTGCTTTTGTGTTCACTGCTTTACCGCCATGCCATCCGAAAGCATTTCCAAATTGCTTGTCGCGACTTGCTCGTCAGCAGCCACACCGTTCTTGATCTCGATGAGATCGCCTTCAGTCTGTCCCGTTTGCACCAGACGCTGCTCGGCGTGCCCGTTTTTGATCACGAACACGCGACTCACACCCGCCTGCGTCGTCACCGCACGTGACGGCACCAGCACCGCCGGTTCAGATCGCGGCTGCAGGATCCGCACAGTCGCAAATTGTCCCGGCTTCAACGCGCCACTGCTGTTTTCGATTTCCGCTTCGACAGTCAAGGTGCGCGAGGTAGCGGAAACGCTCGGCGCTATGCGCGCGACTCGCCCACTGAAATTCCGATCGGGCCACGCGCTCGTCGCGATCGACACTGCCTGTCCGACCTGGACCTCCGGAATCGCCTGCTCGGGAATGTCAATGCGAATGCGCAACGGGTTCGTGCGCACGATCGTAGCGACCTTCTGCTGTGGCGAAACGTACTCGCCGAGGTCTGCCGTGCGCTCGGAAACAAAGCCGTCGATTGGCGAAAAGATGTTGGCGTACGAAAGGTTCTTCCGCGCCAGCGCCAACGAGGATTCAGCATTCGCGACGTTCGTGCGCGCAACTTGCACGGCCGCGAAATTCTGGCGCGCCTGCGCGAGCTGCACTTCATACTGCTCTTTCAACTGATCGCGTCGCGCCCGCGCATCGTCGTAGAACGATTGCGAAACGTCACCCGACTCGACCAGCTTTGCGGCCCTGATTAAATTCTTTTCCGCCAGTTCCAGCGTGACCTTCGCCGCCGCGACTTCCGCCACGCGATTCGGATCGAACGCCTGGTTGGACCTCAATCCGATCTTCTCTTCCGCCTGTCGCACCGCGGCTTTCGCCTGGTCGACTTGCGTCATTGCCTGATCGACGCGCAGTTTCAACTCCGATTCGTCGAGCCGCACGAGCATCTGTCCGCGTTTGACCGGACTTCCGATCTCGACGCCAACGGCAACGACTTTCCCGGACGTTTGCGGAGCGACGTCGGTCTGCTGATCGCCGGCGAGACTGCCGGTTGCTTCGAAGAAGCGCGGCAGGTCGCGTTTGATCGCGGCCGCGGTTGTGACCTCGACGACGGGAGGCGCGGCCGCGGCTGGTGTTTCCGTTTTGCCGTTGGCCTTCGAGCGTCCACACGCGGCGAAAAACGCCGCGACGGCGACGAGCAACAGCGCCAAAGAGATAAGCTTGATGTTTCGAGAGAACATTGTGCTAACCATTTTTATTAGACCCGCCGGCCTCGAGTTCAGGTCGAAGCAGGAGCGGTAATTCCGTGTAGAAGAAGGTCCGTGAAATGCCGCGCCGCATCCTCGTTCGAGATGTTGAGCAAGCGCCGAGTCGGGTCCCAAAGATTGTTGTTGAGCGAGTGGTGCATCACCATCCCGATGAAGCAGCGCACCACGATCGCCGGATCGATGTCGATAAACGCGCCCTCGCGTTGACGCTGGCGAATGTAGCCGCCGAGGAACTCGTAAACGCGCCGCACGAACTGATCGAAAAACATTTCAGACAGCTGGTGCTTCTCAAGTGCGGAGTGCAGCAGCAGTCGTTGAAAGTCGGGGTCGTGTTCGTGGTGGTTCAGCGCGCCGAGCGCCAGCGCCTCGAAGACGGCGCGATCGTCCTTGCGGCTGATGCCGTCCGCCGCCATCTTTTCAGGCTCGAAGGATTCGCCGCCGCGACATGCTTTGTGGTCGAGAATGGCGGCGTAGAGTTCTTCCTTGGTAGCGAAGTGACGGAACACCATCGCCTCGGACACGCCGGCCGCCTGTGCGATTTCTTTAGTGGTGGTGCCGCGAAAGCCTCGGTTGGAGAAGAGACTAACGGCCACTGCGAGTATCTGTAGCCGCCGCTCTTCTCCAGCCATGCGTGCACCGCTCACGCCATCTGTTGTTGTCATCGTTCTGCTCAAAGTAAGTACTTACTTACCAAGTCTGGTCATACGTGTCAAGCGATGATTTTGTTCAATCCCGACTTGTATGGATCCCGATCTGTAACGTGATGTTTTTCGTACCCTTTCGCAACAAGATGCGCGCATTCTGAACACTTTCATTCCCCTATTATCGTCGGCACAAAGCTTGCTCGACTATTCACGACCTAATCCTGCTTAAACAAAAGGAGTGTCCAATGACTGAGAATCCAGGCATCAACCAACCAACTACCGGAACAAACGCGGGTACAACCGGAACTACCGGCGGCGCCGGAACGGCCCCTGCTCTATCGCAAACGGCTCAACAATACGGACAAAAACTTCAGGAAGTGGCGACACAGGCGAAGGACTACGTCGCGGATAAAGCTTCCGTCGTGGGCAACAAAATTAAAGATTTGCAAAACGCTGATCTCGGTGAGCTCGCGGAAAACGCCAAAGAGTATGCGCGCAGAAAACCAGGTCAGGCACTTTTGATTTCAGCCGCAGTCGGCTTGGTACTCGGACTGCTCGTGCGCGGCAGACGGTAGTCATAGAAAAACTGCAACGGGGGTAAAACGATCATGGCGGCAACAAGAAAAGGTTTGATGAACGTCGACGGAGGGCCGATCGCAACTACGACGCCTGCGGAAAACGAGAGTCTGCCAAATCTGATCAGTCGTTTAGGCGAAGACTTGATGCAGCTGGTTAATTCTCAGCTCGCGCTCCTCAAAGTGGAGATCAAAGAGGAGGCTAACGCCTACGCGCGCGGCGCTGCCATGATTGCGTTTGGCGCGGCCGTCGCCGTAGTCGGCTTTGCCCTGTTGAATGTGGCAATCGCGTTCGCGGTGTCGACTTTGTTTGCGCGGGCAAACTTTAGTCAGCCTGCGAGCTACGCACTCGGTTTTCTGGCCACCGGCGGTTTCTATCTGATTGTCGGCGCTATCGTCGTACTCGTGGTGAAGAGCCGGCTCGGCAAGCAAAACCTGGTGCCTACACGAACAGTTCAGGAACTGAGAAAGGACAAAGAATGGCTGAAGAACGAACTCTAGGATTGGCGCGCGCGCAGGATCAGACGGCTGAAGAGCCTTCCAAAGAGGAACTTCAGCGACGCCTCGACCACACGCGCGACTCGATTTCACAAACCGTAACGGAGATCAAAGAAACCGTGGCAAATCAGGTTCAGGCAGTGAAGAACACGCTCGACTGGCGCGAGCAATTCAAGAAACGACCCGTCGCGTGGAGCGCCGGTGCTATTGGTGTCGGTTTTCTCGTGGGTTACGGCGTCGGAAGCGCGTTCAAAGGTGACGACGAATATCAGCGGTATTCGTCGGCGATCGAGCGCTACGGCGACGAGTCACGGAGCTACGCGGCCCAACCGATCCTCGGCACGTCACATGGGGAAATGGCAGTTCCGAGCATGGCGCCGCGAGCGGAAAACGGATCGAAAGATCACGGACCGGGTTTCTTCCAGAAAGTCGCCAACACTCACGCATTCGAGCGAGTAGTTGATGAGGCGGGAAATATCGGAAACGCGTTCGTCCAGGAACTTTCGAACACGGCGAAGACGGTCGTGCTGCCGGCATTGATCACGTCTTTGCGAAACTTCATCGGCGGTCATCTGCCGAACGCTCCGCAGTCGAAATATCAACCGACGCGAGACGAGTAAGATCAGTGTCATCCGTGTTCGATAAAAGACACGGATGACACGGATTATCGTTGACTTGAAGTGCCTCACCTACCTAGACTCCCCGCATGCTCAAACGAATAGCTGCTGTCTTCCTCCTGATCTTCGTCGTCGTCTCAATTGCACCCGCTGTCATCGCCGTTCAGGGTGATGTTGATCCCGAGCGGAAGCGCGCGTTTGAGCTTTTCAACGACGCTCAAGCCGCTCAAGCATTGCCGCTGTTTGAGAAACTTGTAGTTCGCTATCCGGAAGACCCGAGCGTGATTGAAGCCTACGGCATGCTCGTGGTCTGGCAGAGTGCCTCGTTCCAGGATGCGGCGAAGCGAAAGCAGGAGCGCAAGCGTGGGCGCGAGATTTTGCTGAAGGCGCAGAACCTCGGCGCCAACAGCGTGCTCTTGAAGACGATGATTGAGTCGGTGCCGCCGGATGGTGGCGCCGATGAAACTTTCTCGATGAAGAAAGAAGTCGACGAGGCAATGCGCGAGGGTGAAGCGGCGTTCGCCAAGGGCGACATGCCGAAAGCGCTCGAGATGTACCAACGGGCTCTGTTGCTCGATCCGAAGTTGTATGAAGCGGCGCTCTTCATTGGCGACGTCTACTTCAAAACCGCCGAGCAGAGGAAGGCGAGCCAATGGTTTGAACGCGCAGCTTCGATCGATCCGGATCGTGAGACTGCTTATCGCTACTGGGGCGACTCGCTGATCAAACAGGGACGCGGGACCGAAGCGGGAGATAAGTTTGTCGAGGCTTACATCGCCGCACCCTACAGCCGCCTGGCGCGCGCGGCGTTCTTGAATTGGGGGCAGAAAATGCAAGTCGCTCTCGGACATCCCGAGATCAACATTCCAACGAACGTCTCGTCGAAGGGCGAGAACGACACGACGATAACGATCGACCCGAGCACGTTGGGCAAAGACGATAAGAGTGGTTCCGGCGCAGCGTGGATGGTCTACGGCATGATCCGCGCGACGTGGAAAGACGAGTTTGCGAAGAACTATCCGGAGGAGAAAACCTACCGCCACAGTTTGAAAGAAGAAGCGGCGGCACTGCGTGCAGCGATCAAGGTCGTTGACGAGAAGAAGATGAAGGACCCGAACTCGATCGACAAATCACTTCAATTGGTAATTGAGCTCAATAAAGAAGGACTGCTCGAATCGTTCATCCTTCTCGCTATGCCTGATCAGGGCATCGCCCATGACTACACCGCCTACCGCCGATCCAACATCGAAAACCTGCGCCGCTACGTCAAGGACTACGTGTTGACGGGCGGCGCCGGTCCAAAGAAATAATCCGATCGGTGCTACCGCGCACCGGGTGCGGGTTTGCGCGGGAGTTTCTCGTCGCGCATGGCGGTGTTGTAGACGAAGGCCGCCATGATGATCGCGGCCTGCTTCATGTCGTCGGCTTGAATGCGATCGAAGACGTCCTGGTTCGAGTGGTGCGTCCGCGTGTCGTATTCAATCTCGTCCTGAATAAACTGAAATCCCGGCAAACCAATCCCGTCAAACGAGAGGTGGTCCGTACCGCCGGTGTTTGAGATCGACAACGTGTTCGCGCCCATATCCTTGAACGGCGCCAGCCACTGCCGGAACAATCCGCGCACGCCTTCGTTGCCCTGCATGTAAACGCCGCGAATCTTGCCCGTGCCGTTGTCGAGATTGAAATACCCGCTAAACTTCTCGTACTCCGGCTTCGTGACGAGCGTCTGCGCCGGACGTTGCGCGCCTCCGTTACCATTTCCGTTGCCGTTGCCCCCGCCGTTTCCGGCTGCGTTCGCGGCGCCGCCCGTAGCCGGTGCTGCCGACGTCGCTGGATTCTGCATGCTGCCGAAGTGCTGCGCGACGTAAGCGCGCGAACCAAGCAGACCCTGTTCTTCACCACTCCAAAGCGCGATGCGAATCGTGCGACGGGGTTTCAAACCGAGTGCCTGAATGATGCGCACCGCTTCCATGGCAACTGCGCAACCTGCGGCGTTGTCAGTCGCGCCTGTGCCGGAGTGCCACGAGTCCATGTGACCACCAAGCATCACGATCTCGTCTTTCAGATCGGTGCCCGGGATCTCGGCGATGGTGTTGTAGCCCATCGGATCGGCGTCCTGGTATGCGACCGAAAGATCGACGGTCATTTTCACCGCTTCACCAGCCTGAATCATGCGAGCGACGCGGTTGTAGTGTTCGATGGCCAGCACTGCTTGCGGCATGATCTTCGCTGCCTTGTCGTAAGGCCGAACTCCGCCGCCGAATCCACCGCCTCCGGCCGGAGGTGCATTTGGGTCGACCGGCGCCGGCGTCACAGTTGCTGACTGAACGAAGATGGTGCCACCGTCGCCGCGACCCGGATCGATGAGCATCGCGACGCCTTCCTGTTCAAAGAAGCGCAGCTTATTGGCGGAAAAAGTTGCCGCGGCGCGCGCGTTCGGATTGCCGCCGAAGTTGGGCCGTCCGCCCTGGCGCGGTTCCGGTGCGTCCGCGAGATTGAGCAGTTCCTTTTCATCGAGGCGAGTGCCCAACGCTTCGAAATGAGCGGTGACGTCGCGCATCGGCGACGTCAACACGATCTTCCCGTTCAGTTTGCCTTTGAACTTTTCGAGATCCGTGTCGGAGCGGGCGTCGACGTAAACCACGTCAGCCGTCACTGGACCATTCGTTCCGGGAGACCACGCTTTCGGATAGGCGATCAAGGGAATCGCGATCGGCTCAACCACCTGCGCCGAAAACTTCTTGAGCGTCCAGCCGCGGCCGAATGGTCCCCACGACTCGAGGTGCGCGTTTTGCAGTCCCCACTTGGTCAACTGATCGCGCGTCCATTCGTTGGCCCGTTTCATGCCGGGCGACGCCGTCAGACGTGGTCCAATCACGTCGCTCAGATAACTCAACGTCTGCATTACCTGCGAGCGATTGGTTCCCTCATCCTTGATTTTTACAATCGGATCGTTGGGGTCAGGCGCCGGTGCCTGCGCGGGAGTCTGCGCAGTAAGTGTCGCCGGCGACACGATAAGGATCACGAGCAGCACTATCGCTGCATAGCGCCGAACAATCATGGGTGTGTTCTCCTCGGATAGTTGGTGGTGTCGCGAGCGGGTGCTTTTAGGCTTTATTTTGCGTCTTTGCGCCTTTGCGGGAAACTTTATATCCCGCAGAGACGCCAAGGCGCAAAGGACCAAACCTGAAGTTCTCTGCTATACGACACTACGGAATAAATGGATATGGCCGCCGGGATTTTAGACTATCCCGTTGACGCAGACCTAATCGGCTCGGAGCGGTAGCCACAACTTTCGTCCGCGCAGTAACGGAAGGTGCCCTGTTTTTTCGTCGTCTTCTCGAGCAGAAACGGCGCGTTGCACTGCGGACACGTCTCGAGCACGGGCTTGTCCCAGTAGACCACGTTGCAGTTCGGATACTCGGAACAGCCGTAAAAAGCTTTCCCACGTTTCGACTTCTTGACGACGATCTCGCCCTTGCATCCGGGACGCGAACAGGAAACTCCCACCGTCTCCTGCTTGATGTATTTGCACTTGGGATAATTCGAACACGAGATGAACTCGCCGAAGCGTCCGAAACGCTTCACCAATTGCGCGCCATCGACCGGACATTTCTCGTCAAGCGGCACCGGCGCAGGCGCGGCGACGCCACTCTTCCCGATCTTGCGAATGTTCCGGCACTCCGGATAACCCGTGCAGCCGAGGAAGGGACCAAATCGTCCGCGCTTCATCTGCATCGGTTTGCCGCACAGTTCGCACGCTTCCGGTTCAGCTTCTTCCGCGGTAGCGCCGCCGCCATCGGCAGCGGCGTTCGCGCCGTCAGTTCCTGCCGCCGGCTCCGCGTCGCGCGTCGCTTCGCAGTTGAGACACTTGAGATACGGACCAAACCGTCCCCACTTCTGGACCATGCCCGGCGTGTTGCACTTCAAACACACCTCTTCGGTCGGTACGCTCGTCTCTTTGATGTCCTTGATGTACACCTGAAACTGCTTCAGGTCGCCTTCAAACTTCTTGTAGAAATCGCGCAGCGCCTTGGTCCACTGGATCTTGCCTTCCTCGATCTCGTCGAGCTCTTCTTCCATGCGCGCGGTGTAACTCTCGTTGAAGAGATCGGCGAAACCACCGTCGATCAGAAGATCGTTGACGGTCTTGCCGAGCGCCGTCGGATGAAAACGGCTCTGGATCTTTTCCACGTACTCGCGCTCCTGGATCGTCGACATGATCGCCGCGTACGTCGACGGGCGGCCGATGCCTTTTTCTTCCAGCGCTTTGACGAGCGTCGCTTCCGTGTAACGCGGCGGCGGTTCGGTGAAGTGCTGCTCCGGCGTGATCGAGTTCAACTTCAGCGTCTCGCCTTTTTCGACCGGCGGCAGCTTCATTTCGGCTTCGTCGTCTTCTTCGGTCTTCTCGTCGCGGCCTTCCTGGTAGATCTTCAGGAAGCCGTCAAACTTCTGCACCGAACCAGTGGCGCGGAAGACGAACCGGCCGGCGTTGATGTCGATCGTCGTCTGATCGAACACGGCGGGCATCATCTGCGACGCGACGAAGCGTTGCCAGATCAACCGATACAGTTTCAACTCTTCCGGTTTGAGAAACTTGGCGAGCGAATCGGGCGTGCGATGGACCTCAGTCGGACGTATCGCTTCGTGCGCGTCCTGCGCGTCCTTCTTCGAACGATAGTGGACCGCCTTCTCCGGAAGATACGCGTCGCCGTACTGCTTGCCGATGAAGTCACGAACTTCACCCAGCGCCGCATCCGAAACGCGCGTCGAGTCGGTACGCATGTAGGTGATCAGACCGACGGATCCTTCCGGACCAAGCTCAACGCCTTCGTACAGTTTCTGCGCCAGCATCATCGTCTTCTTCACCGCAAAACCGAGCTTGCGCGACGCTTCCTGCTGCAGTTTCGACGTGATGAACGACGGGACCGGATTGCGTTTGCGCTCTTTCGTCGTGACTTCGCCGACGACGAACGTCTGTTGTTGCGCTTCGGCGACGATCTCGTCTGCCTTTGACTGTTCGCCGATCAGGATCTCGTTTTTCTTCAGGTCCTGATCGAAACCGCTCGTCTTGACGGTCTGCTCGCCGATCTTGAAAAGTCGCGAAGCAAACGCCGGCGGCAATTTGGCGCCGAGGTTCGCGGCGATGGTCCAGTACTCGGTTTTGACGAATTGTTCGATCTCGCGTTCGCGTTCGACGACCATGCGCAACGCCACTGACTGCACGCGTCCGGCACTCAAACGCCCGCCGATCGTGCGGCACAGCAACGGCGAAACTTTGTAACCCACCAGGCGATCGAGGACGCGTCGCGCTTGTTGCGCGTCGACGAGGTTCTCATCGATCTTGCGTGGATGTTCGAACGCTGCATTGACCGCGCGTTTCGTGATCTCGTTGAACATCACGCGATGCGTCGGTTTGGCGGGACGCTTCGGCACGATCTCTTCCGCGAGATGCTGGCAGATCGCTTCGCCTTCACGATCCGGGTCAGCGGCGAGATAGATCGCGTCTGCTTCTTTGGCCGCTTTCTTCAGTTCCGCGACGATCTTCTTGTTGTTTCGTTTCTTTGAGTCGGGGATTAGCTCGTAAGTGGGTTCGAAATTGTTATCGACGTCGACACCAAGGCCCTTCGAGGGCAGATCTTTGATATGGCCTATCGAGGCCTTAACCAGATAGTCCTTTCCTAAATACTTGTTTATGGTCTTCGCCTTTGCCGGCGATTCAACGATTACTAAATTTTTTGCCATCAATCAGTCCAATCCGTGTTTCTATAACCGTCTCACAAAGCACCTGCCGGGTAACGCGCGAACGAGATCACGAATCTCCAAACTCAATAGTGCCGCATTCAACTGAGAAACCGGCAACTTGCTTTTTTCGATCAACCAATCGACATGCACGGGACTATCAGGCGTCAACAATCTAAAGACGGAGGTTTCCATCCCTGACATCCCCTCCGGCACGAGCGACAACCGGTCCGAAAGCGTGTTCTCCTTTTTCGTCGACGGCGGCAACAACTTCGCCGCGATCTGCTGCGGCAACTCCGCTGCAATGTCCTGCCACTGTTGGACCAACTTCGCTCCGGCGCCTTTGATCAGATAGTTCGTGCCGAACGAATTGCGCGACGTGATGTTCCCCGGCACGGCAAACACTTCCCGGTTTTGTTCGATCGCCAGTCGCGCAGTTATCAAAGAACCTGAATTCTCCGCCGCTTCCACCACCACGATGCCCAGGCTCAGTCCGCTAATGATGCGGTTGCGGTACGGAAAGTTTTCCGACACCGGCGGCGTCTTCAGCGGGAACTGCGTCACGAGCGCGCCGCCGTGTGCCAATATCTGCGCGGCCAGCTTCACATGATCCCGCGGATATGCCTCGTCAAGCCCGGTGCCGAGGACTGCCACGGTCCGGCCGCCTGCTTCGAGCGCGCCGCGATGTGCGGCAGCGTCAATTCCCCGCGCGAATCCCGAGACGACCGTCACTCCACGTTGCGCTAAATCACGCGCCAGCATCAACGCCGAGTTCTGGCCGTAGGTCGAGCACCTACGCGAGCCGACCACGCCGATACAGGGTTGATCCAAACATTCTGACCACGCGCCTTTTACATAGAGAACAATAGGCGGGTCGTAGATCTCACGTAAGGATGAGGGATAAACCCCGTCGTCCAACAAAATGATGTCGCCGCCGAGTCGTCTGACCGCGTCGATCTCGGCTTCAGCCGTCGACTGCAAGTCGCGGGCAATTATCGTATCGACTGCCTCAGGCGGCAGGCGCAATTGCTCCAACTGGCTGCGAGTGGCGCTGTAGACGGCACCGGCAGATCCGAAGCGTTCCAAAAGTTTGGCAGCGGCGCGAGGTCCGATGCCTGGAGTCATATTGAGCTCGACCCAATCTCTGATCATGTGAGGATTTCCTTTTCTAACAGCTTCGTGTTTATTCGTTAATTAGAAAGAACAGTACTGCTAATCCGTTGGCGGAGGCGTGTAGGAATCGAACCTACCTGAGCCCGCTCTCACGGTCTCACTAACGGTTTTGAAGACCGCGCCATTCACCAGAACAGATTCGCCTCCACGGAGGCCACAAACCCTACGCGCCCCCAGCCTGAACTGTCAAGGCGGCTGTCCGATCAGCCCGTCATTTGCCTTTTCATTCGCTCGCCGCTAGAATCCCGAACGAACGTTCGAACCAGCCATGATTAATTTTCAAACATCACCCAACGAGTATAAACACTGGAAGCTCGATATTGCAGGCTCGGTGGCCACGTTATCTATGGACGTCGCGGAGGACGAGACGCTCGCGGAAGGCTACAAGCTCAAGCTCAATTCCTACGATCTGGGCGTCGACATCGAGCTGGCCGATGCCATTCAGCGCTTGCGCTTCGAGCATCCGGAAGTCGCGGTCGTCGTGATCACCAGTCTCAAACCGCGCATTTTCTGCGCCGGCGCGAACATCTACATGCTCGGCTCGTCGTCGCACGCGTTCAAAGTCAACTTCTGCAAGTTCACGAATGAAACGCGGTGCGCGATTGAAGATGACTCCAAACATTCGGGTCGTCGGTACCTCGCCGCACTCAACGGAACTGCTTCCGGCGGCGGTTACGAGCTGGCAATCGCCTGCGATGAGATTTACCTGGTTGACGACGGCAACTCGGCGGTTTCGCTGCCTGAAGTGCCCCTGTTGGGTGTTTTGCCGGGAACGGGTGGACTCACGCGTCTCGTCGATAAACGGAAAGTCCGGCGCGATCGAGCGGACGTGTTTTCCACGCTCGCTGAAGGTTTGAAAGGAAAACGCGCTAAGGAGTGGGGTCTGGTCGACGGCTACTTTCCGACGAGCAAGTTTGACGAATCGATCAGAGCACGTGTCGCAGAGCTCGCCTCGCAGAAGACTGCTTCAGGACCCGGCATCAAGCTCAATCCGTTGGGCGATTACAAGTACATCAAATTAGAACTCAAGCGGGATCAGCGCTACGCGGATCTGACAGTGCTTGGCCCCGAAGGCCCGCAGCCCACTACTGCCGAAGAGATTGTGTCACTCGGCGATGCTTACTGGCCGTTGCAAGCGTATCGCGAGCTCGACGCCGCGCTGCTTAACTTGCGGGTCAACGAGCCCGAGATCGGATTGGTATGTGTGCGCACGCAAGGTTCGATCGAATCCGTGTTGGAGATCGATGAGACGTTGGTAGCAAACCGGGATCATTGGCTCGTGCATGAGATCATCCTGCACATGGCGCGCGTGCTGCGCCGGCTCGATCTTACGGCCAAGAGTTTCTTCGCGATCGTCGAACCGGGAAGTTGTTTCGCTGGAAATCTGCTGGAGCTGCTGTTGGCTTCCGATCGCAGTTACATGTTGATGGATTCCGACGCCGCGCTCGCCGTTTCCGAATTGAACGCGGGCGCGTTGCCGATGAGCAACGGCTTGACGCGTCTTCAATCGCGCTTTCTCGCTGAACCGGAACGACTCGACGACGTGTTTGGGGAGAACAAAACGTTCGACACGGAAAAGGCCGAAGAGATCGGTCTCATCACCTTCGCCCCCGACGATCTCGATTGGGAAGACGAGATTCGCGTCGCTATCGAAGAGCGCACCTCGTTATCGCCCGACGCGCTGACCGGAATGGAAGCGTCGCTGCGGTTTGCCGGACCAGAGACGATGGACACGAAGATCTACGGGCGTCTGACGGCGTGGCAAAACTGGATCTTCCAACGTCCGAACGCCGTTGGACCAGAAGGCGCGCTGACGAATTACGGTAAGCCGACGCAGGCTCATTTTGACTTTAAACGTACATAACCACAAAAGGCACAAAAGACACAGAAGGCACAATAGATTTGAAGGAGCCAACGATTGAAAAGAGGAGCCAACCCATTTCTAAAAAACATTTGTGCCTCTTGTGTCTTTTGTGCCTTTTGTGTCTAAAGCTGAGTAACGAATTATCGACCTATGAACCTTTACGATCGCATTCCTAACAACGTGAATCTCTCTGAAGACAAAAAACTTCAGCGAGCGCTCGAAAAATGGCTGCCAAACTATCTCGACTGGTGGCGCGAGATGGGACCCGAAGGATTTCAGGAGAAAGACGTCTGGCTGCGCACCGCGATCGACGTCGGCTCCGAAGGCTGGGCTCATTTCGATTACGTGAAGATGCCCGATTATCGCTGGGGCATCTTTCTCGAACCCGCGCAACCTGACGCTGTCGTCGGTTTCGGCGACAACTACGGACGGCCCGCGTACCAGGAAGTTCCCGGCGAGTTTCGCAACGCTCTCAGGCGCATCATCGTCACGCAAGGCGACACCGAACCCGCGTCAGTCGAACAACAGCGACAGCTCGGCAAGACCTGCCCGTCTCTTTACGACTTGCGAAATCTGTTTCAAGTGAATGTCGAAGAGGGCCGTCATCTGTGGGCCATGGTCTATCTGCTGCACGGCTATTTCGGACGCGACGGCCGCGACGAAGCCGACGATCTCTTGGCACGTCGAAGTGGCAACGCCGACAAGCCGCGCATTCTCGAAGCATTCAATCAACCATGTGACGACTGGCTCAACTTCTTCGCGTTCACGATGTTCACCGATCGCGACGGCAAGTACCAACTTTCAGCGCTCGCCGAATCGGGCTTCGAACCACTCGCACGCACGTGCCGCTTCATGCTGACCGAAGAGGCGCATCACATGTTTGTCGGCGACACCGGTCTCGGCCGTGTGGTCCGTCGCACCGCGCAGTTGATGAAAGAGGGCGACGTGCGCGAGCTCGGCGGCATCCCGCTCGAGATCATTCAGAAGTACATCAACTTCTGGTTCAGCTATTCGCTCGATCTCTTCGGCGGCGAGATCAGTTCCAACTCCGCGGACTTCTTCGCGGCGGGTTTGAAAGGCCGTTACAAGGAGCAGGACCAGTACACCGAGCACACGGCGGCGAACGAGATCTTCACCATGACCGTTGTCGAAGACGGCCAACTGAAGACACGCGAGGTGCCCCTGCGCAACGCGCTGAACGAAGTGCTGCGCACGGAATATGTGAAAGATTGCGAGAAGGGGTTGGCGCGCTGGAACAAAGTGCTGGTCGACGAAGGCCGTAGTGAACGGCTCTTCCTGCCGCATCCGCGTTTTCATCGTCACGTCGGCGAGTTCGCCGGTCATTCGTTCGACATCGAAGGCAATCTGATTTCCCGGGACGAGTTTGAGCGGCGGAAAGCTGAGTGGCTGCCAACGATCGAAGACCGCGAATACGTTCGCAGCCTGATGCATCCGGTTTACGAGATCGGGAAGATCGCCAACTGGATCGCGCCTCCGGCCGCGGGTATCAAGGGCAAGCCGTTCGACTTTGAGTATGTGAGGCTTTAAGAGATGGGTTCCCGCAAAGGCGTCAAGACGCAAAGACGGAAAGGCACGGAGGTAGCACTCCTTTCGGTGTCTTCAGGCTTTTTCTTCGCCGCTTCCTGCCCCTTTGCGCCTTTGCGCCTTTGCGGGAGACTCCTAACGTAACCAATGCAGGCTTCGCGTCACGATCAAAAACTCGAATTCATCCTCCGAACGGCGGCGCGCATCTTCGCCGAGAAGAGTTATCACTCGACGTCGATGCGCGACATCTCACGCGCGACGAACGTGAGTCTTGCCGGGCTGTATCACTACTGCCGCTCGAAAGAAGAGTTGCTGTTTTTGATCCAGGACAACTGTTTCGGACGCGTGCTCGAACGGCTCGAACAACAGCTTCAGGAGGTCGACGAGCCGGTAGTGAAGCTGCGCATCTTCATCGAGAACCACCTTTCGTTCTTCGCGGCGAACATGGCCGAGATGAAGGTCCTCTCGCACGAAGCCGAATCGTTGCGCGGCGATCTGCACGCGCATGTTTCTACGCGCAAAGACAACTACACGAAGCTGGCGCGTCGCATACTTCAGGAAGTGCAGGAGTTGACCAACAACAGCTCGGTTGATCTCACGGTCGCGACCTACGCGTTGTTTGGAATGATGAACTGGATCTATAACTGGTACGACCCGCAAGGTAAACTCGGCGTGCACGAGCTGGCGCAACATCTGACGCAACTGTTTCTCGGCGGGTTCTCACCGGGGCTGCTGTTGGAGCCGGTGAGCACGACGATGCGGATCGACAATCTAAGTGTTTGGAGCCACGGTTTTCAACGATGAAAGTTGAATATAAGACTCTCGACGGCGTTGCGGTTCTGACGTTGAACGACCCGCCGGCGAACACCTACAGCTACGAGATGATGCAGGAGTTGGACGCGTGCATTTTGAAAGCGCGCATGGATGAGAGCGTGCAGGTAATCGTCATCACGGGCGCCGGTGAAAAGTTTTTCTGCGCGGGCGCCGACATCCAGATGCTTTCCGACGTCACGCCTGTTTTCAAGTACTACTTCTGCCTCCACGCCAACGAAACGCTTTCCCGATTGGAACAGACACCGAAACTCGTCATCGCTGCCATTCAGGGACACTGCGTCGGCGGTGGTTTGGAAGTCGCAATGGCCGCTGACATTCGCATCGCGCGCAAGGGCGCGGGCAAAATGGGACTCCCGGAAGTTTCGCTTGGCGTGTTGCCGGGAACGGGCGGGACGCAGCGGCTCGTGCGGATCGTCGGCAAGTCGAAAGCGATCGAGTTGATGGCGATGGGCCAACTGTTCGACTTCGAACGCGGATTGGAGCTTGGTCTCGTGAATCAATTATTTGAAAGTGAATCGGCGGAGCAATTCGCCCGCCTGGTCCATGACTACGCGCTCCAGTTCACCACGCCGAACAAAGCGGCGCTGGCGGTTGGCAGAATCAAGCGCGGAGTGCAGACTGGCGACGAGATTCCGCTCGAATATGGTCTGGCACTCGAGCGTGAGTTGCAGCAACAACTCTTCCAATCGGAAGATGCTCGCGAAGGCCTCGCGGCGTACGTCGAGAAGCGCAAGCCGCAGTTTAAAGGTCGATAAATGTACGAACACATTCTCGTCTCTGAAGCAAACTGCATCACGACGATCACTCTGAATCGTCCTGACAAGCTGAACTCGTTCATCGGGCACATGCGCCGCGACCTCGCCGAGGCGCTCGAGCACGCAGGCAGCGATCGCAATGCTCGCGTCGTGATCATCACCGGCGCCGGACGTGCTTTCTGTGCCGGCGGCGACATCGCGTTCATGGCGGAGTTGATGGAACGTCGCGACACGGACGAGTTTGAACGCATCCTCGGCGCCGGCCAACGCGTGATCAGCGCGATTCGAACGATGAGCAAGCCCGTGATCGCCGCCGTGAATGGTCCCGCGGCGGGCGCCGGGTTCAATCTCGCACTCGCTTGCGATCTGCGCGTCGCGTCGAACAACGCGACGTTTAGCCAGTCGTTTGTGAAAGTCGGACTGCATCCTGATTGGGGCGGCACGTATTTTCTGCCGCGGCTTGTAAGTCCTAACAAAGCGTGCGAGTTGTTCTTTCTCGGCGAGACGATCGACGCCGCCGAAGCGCTGCGGTTGAACATCGTGAACCAGGTGGTCGCAGCCGAAGAGTTGGAAGCCGCAACGGTAGCGCTGGCAGAACGGCTATGTGCCGCGCCGCCGATCGCGCTTGCGGCGTTGAAGCAGGCGGTGTACATGAGCGACAGATCGGATCTCGACGAAATGCTGCGTTACGAAACCGAGGCGCAAGTGCGTTGTTTCGAATCCGAAGACGGGCATGAAGGCATACGCGCGTTTTTCGAGAAGCGCGACCCGCGGTTTACGGGCCACTAAAATCATGCTGAACGGAAAAATTGCGCTTATCACAGGCGGTGGTCGCGGCATTGGCCGCGCCATTGCTCTCGCTTTCGCACGTGAGGGCGCGCGAATCGCCGTCGCTGCGCGCACGGCTGAACAGGTCGAACAGGTTGCGTCTGAGATCGGTAACGGCGCTATTGCTCTCGTGTGCGACGTCTCCAAATCGGAATCTGTGACGCAGATGTTTACGCAAACACGCGAACGGCTCGGCGACGTAGACATTCTCGTAAACAACGCCGGCATAGCCGAAAGCGCGACGCTCGTCACGACGTCCGACGACTTGTGGGCTCGTCATCTCGCGATCAACCTTTCGGGCACGTTCTATTGCACGCGCGCCGCTCTGCCCGCGATGCTTGAAACACGGTGGGGACGCGTTATCAACGTCGCGTCGATCGCGGGCAAAACAGGCGCGCCGTACATCGCTGCGTATTCAGCGTCGAAACATGGCGTGATGGGATTGACGCGTTCGGTCGCGCTGGAGGTCGCCGCGAGTGGTATCACGGTCAACGCGATCTGTCCGGGTTATGTCGACACGGACATGGTCACGCGCGGAGTCGAGCGGGTAGTAACCCGAACCGGGCGCTCGGCCGATGAAGCACTCGAAGCGATCAAGAAAATGAGTCCGCAGAATCGGTTGGCGACTGCTGAAGAAGTCGCGGCGGTCGCGTTGTTGCTTGCTTCAGAAGAGGGTCGCGGGATCAACGGGCAAGGGATCAATATTGACGGCGGCTCAGTGTTTTATTAATTCGTATACCAACCGGATCGGCAAACCCACGATATTGAAATAATCGCCCTCGATCTCTTCGATGAAGAGACCGGCTGCGCCTTGTATGCCGTAAGCACCAGCCTTGCCACGCGCTTCGCCGGTCGAGATATACCACTCGATCTCCCGCTCGCTCATCTCAGCAAATCGCACGCGTGTGGTTTCATACTCGACGCGCGATTCACCGCCCACGCGCACGACCGCTACGCCCGTCAACACTTCATGCCACTTGGCATTCAACAACTTCAGCATCCGATTCGCATCAGCGTCGTCAACCGGTTGGCCCAGGATCTGATCGTCGACGACGACTGTCGTGTCGGCACCCAGGACCAACCCATGTTCAAGCTGCAGCGCCACCGCCTCCGCTTTCGCTAACGCGAGTCGCTGCACGTACCTGGCTGGATCCTCACCGGGCCTAACAGACTCGTCAATGCCTGCCGTAATCGCCTCAAACTCCCAGCCGACGGCCGTCAACAACTCTTTCCGACGCGGGCTTCCGGACGCGAGTATCAGTTTTTCACACAGTTGATTTGCCATACTTGCGACTGGCAAGTTTGCGTGTTTCAATCCCAGATCGCAACAACGATGGAGGCATTAATCAAAGCACTGCCCGCAGTCTTACGTGCTTCCGGCAACGCGCCGGAAGTGGCGGAAGCGGCGGCCATCGCGGCGTGGAGGCACTGCGCCGGCGAAGGTCTCAGGAACCGCGCCGTCGCGTTCGCGTTGCAAGACCGCACGTTGCAGGTCGCAGTCGCGGATTTAATTTGGCAAAAGCAACTGACCGCCATGCGCGCTCAAATGCTCTACAAGATCAACGCGCTGTTGGGGCAGCCCGTCGTCGGCGCTCTCGAATTCGTTATCGATCCGGAGAGGTTATGCCCATAGAAGAGAAAGACATCGCGAAAGTCGCCCAGCTCGCGCATCTCGAGCTGGACGACGAAGAGCTCAAGGTCTTTGGGTCGCAAATGGCCGAGATCATCACTTACGTCGAGCAACTCAACCAGCTCGACACTGCAAACGTGCCGCCTGCGCTCGGCGGCCTGACGCCTGAAGGCGAACGAACCGACTCCGCGCGCGACGACGAGATCGTCCCGTCGTTGGGCCAAAAGACGGCGCTTGCGGAAGCGCCCGATCCGGCGGCAGGCCATTTTCGCGTGCCCAAGGTGCTCTAATTACTCATGCCGGTCAAAACAGTAGAACAATCAATCATCGCCGCAGAAAAACTCAATGAAACACTGAATGCGTTTCTCGAGATTGATCGCGAGGGCGCGCTCCAACGCGCCGCGGCCGCCGAGAACAGCGATGGCCCACTCGCCGGCGTGCCCATCGCCGTTAAAGACAACATCTGCGTACTCGGGCTGCAAGCCTCCTGCGGCTCGCGCATCCTCGGCGACTACCATCCGCCTTACAACGCGACCGTCATCGAACGTCTTACGCAAGCGGGCGCCGTCGTCATCGGCAAAACCAACTGCGACGAGTTCGCGATGGGTTCGTCGAACGAAAACTCCGCGTTTGGACCAGTGCGCAATCCCTGGGACACGACGCGTGTGCCCGGCGGTTCTTCGGGTGGATCGGCAGCAGCCGTCGCGGCGGGAATCGTTCCTGTGGCACTCGGTTCAGACACCGGCGGATCTGTTCGTCAACCCGCGTCGCTGGTTGGCGTCGTCGGCTTGAAACCGACCTACGGACGCAACTCGCGCTACGGTCTCGTCGCGTTCGCATCGTCGTTGGACCAGGTTGGAATCTTCGCGCGCAAAGTCGAAGACGTGGCGCGCGTGCTCGGCGTGATCGCCGGACGAGACAGTCATGATGCGACAACCGCCGACGTTCCCGTCCCCGACTACGTCGCTTCGCTCACTGGCGACGTGAAAGGTGCTCGACTCGGATTTCCGCGAGCATTGTTTGGCGAAGGACTTGACGAGGAAGTCGGAAGCGCCGTTAAAACCGTCGTCGATGTCTATCGAGATCTCGGCGCCGAGATTGTCGACGTCGATCTGCCGCACGCGAAGTATGCCATTGCCGTTTACTACATCATCGCGACCGCGGAAGCCTCTGCAAATCTTGCGCGTTTCGACGGCGTTCGCTACGGCTTTCGGGCGGAAGACACGCCGGAGCTGCGGCAGATGTATCGACGCACGCGCGCGCAGGGTTTCGGCGCGGAGGTTAAGCGACGCATTATGCTCGGCACCTACGTCCTCTCCGCCGGTTACTACGACGCTTACTATCTCAAAGCGCAAAAAGTGCGCACGCTGGTCAAGAACGATTTCCTCAACGCGTTCGAAAACTGCGACGCGATCATCACGCCGACCGCCCCGTCGACTGCTTTCGCGATCGGCGAAAAGGTGGACGATCCACTCGCGATGTACTTGAACGATATCTACACGGTGACTGCGAACCTGGCGGGAGTGCCGGGCATCAGCGTGCCCTGCGGACTTTCATCGGAGAGACTGCCGATCGGATTTCAATTGCTGGGACCGTACTGGTCGGAACCGACGCTGTTCAGGTTGGCCCATGCCTACGCCGAAGCGCGGCCGTTTACCGAGCGTCCGCCGGTTTTTGCGCCATCGGCGTGACCGCTCGTTTCTTACGATCAGCTTTGTCAGGGATGAGGTCGCCGGTGAAGATCTCGAGTACATTCTTGCAGGTACCAACAACCGGAGTCACATCCAGTCCAACGTGGACCGCACCGGGTATCAGGCCCTTCCTCCGGATCTCGTAACCGGCCAGTCCGAAAGCAAAGACGGTCCCGACGATGGGAATCGGTTTAATAAGGCGTTTCGCGACGCCCCATCCACCGGCCCTCATGATTCTGCGTTTCATACTCATACGTCGTAAATTCCCTGACAATGTTAGCATAGCGCGATGCGTCTAAGGCTAGCTCTGATGATTCTCGCCCTCCTGGCGTTCGCTGTTCTTTTTTCGTGCCGGTCCGGTTCCAATAACAGCCGCCGCCTGCTGGTCTACACGCCCCACGGACAGGACCTGCTGAAAGACTTCATCGCCCGCTACAAGCAGCAACACCCTGACGTCGACGTACAGTTTCTCGACATGGGCTCGCGCGAGATCCTCGAGCGCGTGCGCGTCGAACGAAATCGCCCACAGGCGGACGTCTGGTGGGGCGCGTCGCACACCACGTTTCAAACGGCGGCGGAAGAAAATCTGTTAGCTGAGTTCAAGCCGAGCTGGGCCGACAAAGTGCCGGTCGGTTCGCGTGACGAGAAAGACCGCTGGTACGGAACTTACGAAACGCCGCAGGTGATCGCTTACAACACGCAAGCCGTGAGCGCGGCTGACGCGCCACGCGATTGGGACGACGTGTTGGATCCGAAGTGGCGCGACAAAGTTTTGATTCGCAATCCGAACCCATCCGACACCATGCGCGCGATCTTCGGCGCGATGATCTGGCGGTTCTACAAAGACACGGGCAAACCGGACCAGGGTTACGACTGGCTGCGAAAACTCGATGCGAACGTCCACGAGTACACCGCGGATGGGACGCTGTTGATGCAGAAGCTGGCGCGCCGCGAGGGATTGGTGACGTTGTGGGACATGCCTGACGTGCGGCTGTTCATCGAGCAGAAGAATTTTCCGGTGGGTTATAACGTGCCCGCGAGTGGGACGCCGGTGATCACGGACGGAATCGCGATCGTGCGCGGTGGTCCAAATCCGGACGAGGCGCGGCGGTTTTACGAGTTTGTGACGACGCCCGAGAGTTTGACCTACGCCGCGCACAAGTATTATCGCATTCCGGTGCGCACGGACATCGATCGTTCGCAGTTGCCCGGCTGGATGAACGAGCCGTTCACGCGGCTGCCTCTGGACTGGGAGCTGTTGCGAAAAAACGGAAACGATTGGTTAAGATACTGGGACACGGAAATTCGCGGTAAAAACAACCGCTGATAAATACCGGTACCGGAATAGATGCCGCTTCTCTCGCTAAAGAACATCTCGCGCAGCTTTGGATCGACTCGCGCCGTCGCCGCTGTATCGCTCGACGTCGAGCAGGGTGAGTTCTTTGGCTTGCTTGGACCATCGGGCTGCGGCAAGACGACGACGCTGCGAATGATCGCCGGTCTTGAGAAACCCGACTCGGGGACCATCCAGTTTCAGAACACGGATATCACGAACTTGCCGGCCGAGAAACGCGGCTTCGGCATGGTCTTTCAGAACTACGCGCTGTTTCCGCATTTGAACGTTTTTGAGAACGTCGCTTTTGGATTGCGCGCACGGCACGCAGCGAAAGCGGAGCTGAGCGAGCGGGTGGCGAGCGCGCTCGAGTTGGTCCAGCTTCCGGGATACGACAAGCGTGCAGTCGACGAGCTTTCGGGAGGCCAGCAACAGCGCGTGGCAATCGCGCGCGCGATCGCTATTCAGCCTGCGTTGCTGTTGTTTGACGAGCCTTTGTCAAACCTCGACGTTTCGTTGCGCGAAGAAACACGGAGCGAGCTGCGCGAACTGGTCACGCGCCTCGGATTGACGGCAGTCTACGTGACGCACGATCAGGAAGAAGCATACGCGCTTTGCGATCGCATCAGCGTCATGGTTGCCGGACGATTGATGCAGACCGGCGAGCCGCGCGAACTTTACGACCATCCGTCAGACATCGCTGTCGCCAGATTCCTGGGTCGAAACAACTTGATCAAGGCAATGCGATTGAGTTCGAGCAATACAGATGACGGGGAGTTCAAGACACTCGAAGGCGGTCACAAACTGCATCTCCCGGTGACACACGCCATTCTCTCACCAATGGACCAGCCGGTGTTTCTCGCGATTCGTCCCGAGCACGTTCAGATCCACACGAACGGCGATTCGGGAACGAACTCACTGCGCGGCAACATTCGCGAGATCGTGTTCGCCGGCGCCACTTCGACCGTGCGCGTCGACGCCGCCGGCCTGGTGCTGGAAGCACTTGTCTTGCAACCCGACGGTCTGACCGTCAATCAGGAGTGCACCGTCGTGCTTCCCCACGACCGCCTCACCCTGCTGCAAAATCAAAGCGGATGAACAAGAGATCGGCGGTCCTGCTTGTAATCACTCTCCTCGTATTGCTCTACGGCGTCATTTATCCAAACCTGTTCCTCGTCAACCTCTCGCTGCAACGCGACGGCGTGTTGACACTCGCGAACTACCGCGAAGTGCTGTCGCAAAGCATCGTTCTCGAAGCGATCCTCAATAGTGTCGGTCTTTCGGTTTTTACTGTGCTGCTGTGCGCGATCATCGGCGTACCGCTGGCGTTTCTCTTCGAACGTTTCGACTTTCCTGGCCGCCGGATCTTCGCGGCCCTGGCGGCGCTTCCACTTGTTCTGCCGCCGCTCGTCGGCACGGTTGCATTTATCTTTCTGTACGGCGAGACAGGGATCCTGGCCCACGGTATTCAAAAACTCTTCGGCTTCGAAAGACCGCCGTGGTCGTTGCAAGGTTGGGCCGCGTTGCTCTTCTTTCACACGTACACGATGTATCCGTTTTTCTACGTCTTGACCGGCGCCGGGTTGCGACGTATCGACGCGAGTCTCGCCGAAGCCGCGCGCAGTCTCGGCGCGTCGCGAACTGTCGTTTTGCGGCGCGTGCTCCTGCCCCAACTGACGCCGTCGCTGATAGCCGCCGCGTTGTTGACGTTCATGACCTCGATGGCGTCATTCAGCGCGCCGTTGTTGTTCGGCGGCAACGTGCGCGTGCTGACGCTCGAAATCTTCACTGCGCGACAACGTGGCGATGCGGTAATGGCCGTCACCGAGACAGTCGTCCTCGCAATCATCTCGCTCGGAGCGCTGCTCTTCTTTCAACGTTACGAAGGAACACGAAAGTTTGCGGCCGCGACGATGAAAGGCGCGCCGCGCAGGCGGGCAGCGATCGCGAGCGGCAAGACGCGCGTTCTCGCGACCATCCTCGCGATCGTTTTCGCGCTCCTTCTCGTGTTGCCGGTAGCGACGCTCGTGCTCGTGAGTTTCGCTCGCGAAGGATCGTGGACGACGGAAACACTGCCGTCAGCCTACACCTTCGCCAACTACCTCCGCGTTTTCAGCGAGCCACTGGCGGTGGAAGTCTTCGTCAACAGCTTGTCGATGTCGGCGATTGCGGCAGTGGCGGCATTGCTGTGGAGCTTTTGTGTAGTCACGCTGCTGGTTAGACGAGGTCGCGGAACGGTGTTCGATGAAAGTTGGCGGCGTTTGTTGTCGTTGTTGGTGTTGGTTCCGTGGGCCTTGCCGGGAACCGTAGTCGCCGTCTCAGTGGCGGAAGCTTATTCCGGACTCAGTTCATTGCCGGGTTCGCTTATGCTCGTCGGGACGTTCTGGATCCTGCCGGTCGTTTACTTCCTGCGTTTTATGCCGCTCGTCGTGCGCGCGCTTCAGGCCAGCATGGAACAACTCGATCCGGCGCTCGACGAGGCTGCGGGGTCGCTCGGCGCGCGCGCGTGGCAGCGATTTACGCGCGTCACTTTGCCGCTGGTCTGGCCGGGCGCCGTCGCCGGGACGCTGCTGGCATTTGTGATCGCATTAGGCGAATATGTGGCGTCGGTGTTGGTGTTTGTTCCGGCGAACCGTCCTATCTCAATCGCCATCGCATCGGAGTTGCGCGACTTCAATCTCGGCGCGGCGGCGGCGTACGGCGTCGTGCTAATTCTGATTATTTCAATCAGTATGGTCATCGCCGGCAAACTTGAAAAAATCCGCGGATAGTTAAAGCAAAATGAGGAAAGTATCTAAGTTCCAGGTGTTTGTCAGTGCTTTGTTGCTGTTGCTGCTGGCTTTTCCAGCTCGGATCACGTCGCAAACCGAGCAAACGGAAAAACCCGACAACGCCGCACTACACCAGGCGCTGGTGGATCTCACGAACCCCTGGACGGTCATGTGTGTCGCCGCGCATCCGGACGACGAGGACGGCAGCACGTTGACTGTGTTGCGCCGCAAGTACGGTGTCCACACGGTCTCGCTGTTTTCCACGTTCGGCGAAGGCGGACAGAACGCGGTCGGCCCCGAGCTCTACGAAGACCTCGGCGTGATTCGCGCGCGCGAAACCATGGCCGCGTCCGAAGTGCAGGGATCGGAACCGTACTTCCTCGGTTTCAAGGATTTTGGTTTCTCAAAATCCGCGGAAGAAACGTTTCGTGCCTGGGGCGAAAAAGAATTGCTCCGGCGGATGGTGCTTTACATCCGGCGTCTGCGTCCCGACGTCATCATCACAAATCACGACACGACGAGCGGGCACGGTCATCATCAAGCGACGGGGCGCATGATCCTCGAGGCGTTCTTCGAAGCCGGTGATCCTACGAAGTTTCCCGAGCAGCTTAATCAGTTTAGTGCCTGGCAGGTGAAACGGTTGTTCGTTCGCAACCGTGGCGCTCAGGAACCCGCGACCTCGACCGGAAAAGAAGCTCCGCCGCAGATCGTCACGATCGATCCGAACGAGATGGATCGGGTACGCGGCATGACGTACGCGCAACAAGCGCTCGCCGCTTTGCAGAAACACGCGACGCAGGGTCCGTGGCCGAAAACTGTTCCACCCGCCGGTGCGCGACCGATTCGCTACAACCTCGTCAAGCAAGCGACGGCTGCGCCGCCGCTCCCCGCCGACGCAAAAACATTTCTCGACGGCCTGGTGTTACCGGAGACTGTCGCTGCGAGACTCGTCGCTCCGACAATCGAAGGCCAGCCGCTGACGAACTTTCTCGATCGCCGTCTCGAGCTGCTTGTCGCGTTACTCAGTAGCAAACGTCGCGGTGCGTTCACCGCGCCGAAAGATGTTGTCGACGTCGATCCACACCGGTTTAAGTTGATGGCCCAACGACTCGATGACGCACTCGCAACCGCAGCGGGCGCGTCGGTCGCGATAGTGTCGGCTGGCGGTTCGGCGCTTGTGCCCGGACAACCGGCGCGACTTGCGGCCACGCTGACAAATGCCGGCATGGCTGAGATTCTTATCAAGCAACTGAAGTTTCGCGGACTTGGTATCGAACAGAAGCTTGATACCGCGGACAAGATGTTGCCCGGAACTGACACGTCGGCCGCAGTCAATGTCACCGTACCGAAGAACACGGCATTCAGCGTCCCTTCGTCAGAACATCTTTACGACGGTCGCCTCTTCGGCGAACCACTCAATGCGGAAGCCGAACTCTCGATGGAAGGCGTTTCGTTCAAAGTCGCGACTGAAGCGCGGCGTGACGTCGCGCCGGCAGTCGAGATCGTCAGCGTCGCGCCGTCGCCGTACGTCAGCACTCCGGCAACGTCGCAGAAGCCGCTCGAGTTCACCGTCCGGCTGCAAAATCATCTGCCGACAGAGTTCCGCGGGGTCCTGCGTGTGCGAGGACAAACTCTGGAAACCGGGCGCGAGATCCAGATTGGTCCAAACGCCAGTGACGTCGAGAACATGGTTGTTCGTACGGCGTTGCCGTTGAGTACTCTGGCCCAAATTCAGGCGCGAGAAAGGACAATGGCGGTTATCGTCGATCTGCCGGTTCCCAAAGAGCCGATCGCGAAACGCGACGTGCCGCTGGTCTATGCCGAAGCGATCGTGGTGGGCGGGCGGAAGGTCGGGTACATCCCGAGTTCCGATGAAACTCTGCAGCGTGCGCTTGCGGCGCTTGGCGTCGATGCGAAGGAGTTGACGGTTGACGATATTGCGAAGGCTGATCTGTCACCATTTAACACCATCATCATCGACAATCGCGGTTACCAGGCGCATCCCGAGTTGATCGCGTCGAACAATCGTCTGCTCAAGTTTGTCGAAGACGGTGGGACGCTGCTCGTCTTCTATCACCGAACGAACGAATGGAACCCGAACGAACAACGGAACCGCCCGCAGCTCGCGCCGTATCCGATCATCCTCGACGACGATCGCGTAACGGATGAGAATGCGCCGGTCACGTTTCTGCAACCGAAACATCCGTTGCTGAACTTCCCGAACAAGATCACGCAACAGGATTTTGCGAACTGGATTCAGGAGCGCGGGCTGTACTTTCCGAAGGAGTGGGATCCGAAGTACACCGCGGTGCTATCGACGAACGATAAGGGTGAGCCGCCGTTGCGTGGCGGACTGCTGGTCGCGCCGTACGGACGAGGAAATTACATCTACACGAGTTATGTTTGGTATCGACAGCTTCGGGCGGGATTGCCTGGTGGGTACCGGATGTTTGCGAACCTGATCAGTTACGGGCGGCGCAAAGAGACCACGGAGTAAAAAAAATTCGCGAATCCTCTACGCGGGCTGGTCGATCATCGCGTCCTGCTCGAGGTTGCCGCCTTCTTCACCTTCGAGCTTCACGCGCGCTCTTTCGAGAAACGTTATGATCATTTCGCGGACGCGCTTCTGCATCTCGGCACTAATTCTTCCCTCGCCGACGAGAGTCGCAAAACGATGCAGCTCCTTCGCATGTTTGCGTCGCAGTTCGACGTGCTGGACGATCTTGATCAGCACCTTTTGTCCGCGTTCTTCAAAAGCCGCTGCGTAACGGAGATAGTTCTTCATCTCGGAACGCGCGGGCGACCACTCGAGTCGCTCGGGTGAATCTTCAGTCTTCTCCAGCGTGAAACTCGCCTGCACGGCGCCGATGATCGGCACTTCCGCGCGCACCATCCACCGCATTATGCCGCCGGCTTCCTTCTTTATGCCTTCGATTCCCGGCATCAAATCCGCAAAATTACGGAGTTCGCCGAAAAACTCGCGGGCCCGCTCGAGCGTGGTTCGCAATTCGATTGATTCTGCGTAGGAAGCCTTGATTCGAAACATTGATTCTCCGTTAACCGTTCTGCCAGATCGTTGATGCGCGACGCTGACCGTTTGGTTTCCCGCATCGCGGCTGCTAACTTACACGAGGAAAGTTTGCTAGTAAACAGCTAACTTCGCAAACCGCTAAGTGCGCTATGAAGCAATTATTCAGTACCGCCTGTCCGCGATGTGAAAAACGAGGCCTCAAGACCTGGACGGAACTAAACGACGAACAACGCGAAGTCGTCAAGAGGTTGCCCGCCTCAGCAAAAATTGAACTCTCCGAACGGCAAGCAGCACATCGCTGGTGCACACGCTGCTGGTACGAGACCACAGATACATCTCACCATGCGTGACTAATTCAGTATGCGATTGTAAGCCGATCTGATTTCCCTCATCTGTTCAATCAGTGTTTCCTGTAACAGCGTGGAATCAAGACGCATCCGTTTCGCAACATCGCGCGCAATCACATGATCGGGATCCGGCAGGCGCGTCGATCGGCCCACGATCAGCCGCAGGTTGTGATCGATCTTCCGCAGCAGATCGTACCCGTTACTCAACGTTTCGAAATCGTCTTCAGCGAGAGAACCTTCCTCACGCAATCGTTCGAGCGTGAACATCGTCGAGCGGTCGTCGCCTTCGTCCATCACTTCATCACGCAACTGCAAATAGCGCGCGGCGAAGTAGACGTCGAGCATGCCGCCTGGTCCATACTTGATGTCGGTCCCGGCCTGCCGCCCGCGCCTTCCCTTCTCACGCTCCAGACGATCGCGGACGCGCCGTGTCTCTGCTTTCAACTCCTGCGGATTGAAGTCTGCGACGTTTCCCTGAATGCGATGACGAGCGTGCGTTTCGATCATTCGTCCGAGCTCCTGATCGCCGCCGACAGACCGCAGTTTCACATAAGCAAGCCACTCCCACGGGGCGCTTTCTTCCATCAAATAATCAAGAAAACCGGCCGAGCTGGAAACGAGTGGTCCATTCTTGCCATGTGGTCGCAATCGCAGATCGACCCGATAGAGGTAACCTTCTCTCGTGATGCTCGACAGCGCCGCCAGCATCAATTCCGCGAAACGCGAGTAGGTCTGATCTTGCGTCAGCGCTTTGATCGGCGACGGGACGAGCGGATCGTAAGTGATCAGAATGTCCAGATCCGAGCCGTAATCGACGCCGCCCGAAGCGACACGTCCGAGACCGAAAAACGCGACGCGTGGTCCGGCGCGGAATGGGCCATGGCGACGGGCGAGTTCACGACGAGCGACGAGGTACGCCACGTTCAAGCTCGCGATCGCGAGATCTGTTTGCAAGCGGTTTGCTTCGAGCATTGAGAGTTGGTCTGAACTGTCGAGCGCGCCGATTTCGGCGATCAGTTCGGCCCATTTCAACCGCAGCGCGGCGAGTTCGCCCGGGAACGTTTGCTCACCGTCGATGGCCGACCGGAGAAGTGCACGGTAATCGCGACGCAAGGCAGTCAGAGGTGGCGCGCCGAAGGATGTGATCAATGCCGGGTTGGCAGCGATCATTTCCGCGAACGCGTCTGACGAGCCGCAGAGCTGCATCAGGCTGGTCAGGTTCGCGTCGGAGATCTCGATATGACGATCCATCTTTTCCAGCGACGCCGCGACGCGCGAAGCCTGGACCAACGCACGATGCGGGTTCAGAGATTGATTCGCCAGCGTTTGGATCGTGCGCTTGTTGAGTTGCGCCTCGACGTGTGAGGCGAAGACGCGCGCTGATGCCGTCGCGAGTGTCGAGTCCTGATCGAATTTGGCGCCATCGGTTGTATGCGGCTCATCGCTGACGTGTTTCGACGCGCGTTCGACCTCCGAGAAGAGCCGATCGTAGACGCGTCGTACGTTTCCGGTGTGTACTTTCAGACTCGCATCGAATTTCTCCGCGTCTGAGAAACCGAGTCGACGCGCGATCAACGTCCGCGATTCCCGCGAATCAGGAACGATGTGCGTCTGCAACCCGTGCTCCATTTGCAGCCGGTGCTCGAGCGCGCGCAGAAAGTAGTAAGCGTCTGAGAGTTCGGTGCGTTCGTGTTCGGTGATGAAGGCGCGGTCCGCGAGACGGCCCAGACTCACAAGCGTGTGCGCTACACGCAACCAATCGTCGCGTCCGCCGTGGGCCAACTGCAGGGCCTGGGCGATGAACTCGATCTCGCGGATGCCGCCGCGACCCAGCTTCACGTTGTAACCGCTCTTCTTCTCGGTTTGCCGGTCGATCTTCTGTTTCGCCAGGCGAACACTCGCCAGCGCGTCGGTGACTGAAACATCCTGCCGGAAGACGTAAGGCGTGACCGCTTCTTTGAAACGCGCAAACAGCGCCGGCGAACCGACGGCCGCGCGTGCACGAATCAATGCCTGACGTTCCCAATCCTGGGCCGACTTCGCGTAGTACCGCGTCGCTTCCGGCAACGAACAGGCGAGCGCGCCGTCGCGTCCGTGTGGTCGTAATCGCAGATCGACCCGGTAAGCTGCGCCTTCGCCGCCGGATTGGCCCACGAGACGCGCGATTGTTTCCGACAGCTTAACGAAGTACTCGCGATTGCTGACTTCACCGCGTTCGCCGTGGCCGGAAGTGTTGCCGTCGTCGGAATAAAGGAAGAGTAGATCGATGTCGGAAGCGTAGTTGAGCTCCATCGAACCGAGTTTGCCGAGTGCGATGACGCAGAACTCGGCGTCGGCGATGCGCCCGCGTTCGTCGGTGCGTCGTGGCGAGCCGTAACGATTGTCGAGATCCTGAACGGCGAGGCTGAGTGCGTAGTCGAGTATTGCGTCGGCGAGGTTCGACAACTCTTCCATCGTGTCGACCAGCGTGTGTGAGCGCCGAATGTCATGCAGATACGTGCGCAGCAGTTCGCGACGGCGGAAGCGTGCGAGCAACACTTGCGGATTCAAGGAGGAATTTGTGAGTGCGAAGCGCGCGAGCGACTCCTTCAACTCGTCGCGTGTTCTGAGCCGTGGATTGGACCGCTCACGCGCCAGCCAACTCAGGTACTCGGGATTCTGCTCTATTGTTGTTGATAGGAGAGGACTCCACGCCGCGAGCGCCACCACATCCGCGAGCAACGCCGGTTGTTTTATCAGCTGCTGATAATAACGTGGCCCATCCTTCTCGAGTCTCTCGAGCGCCAACCTCGCCCCGTGAGGATCGGGCAACTCGCGCAGCAAAAACTCAACTGTCTCCGATCGCTTCTGCACCGGAAGATATTAAACACTAAATCCGTGTTTCCATACCTCGTCAGTAGAAAACACGGATTTAGGCGTCAACCCTTAGACCTCTTAAATGTCGTAGTACAACGAAAACTCCAATGGATGCGGACGCATGCGCAACGGTGTGATCTCACGATCGCGTTTGTATCCGATCCAGCGATCGATCAGTTGCGGACTGAACACGTCACCCTTCAACAGGAAGTCGTGATCGTTTTCCAACGCTTTCAAAGAATCGTCCAACGATCCCGGCAGCGTCGGCACGTCCTTCAACTCCTCCGGCGACAGATCGTAGATGTCCTTCTCCAGTGGATCACCCGGATCGATCCGGTTCTGCACCCCATCAAGTCCCGCCAACAGCATCGCCGAAAACGCGAGGTACGCATTGCACGACGGATCTGGCGGACGAAACTCCAGCCGCTTCAACTTCGGATTCGTCGAGAACATCGGAATACGAATCGCCGCCGAACGATTGCGTGCGGAGTACGCCAGGTTCACCGGCGCCTCGAATCCCGGCACCAATCGCTTGTAACTATTCGTCGTCGGCGCAGCAAACGCGACGATCGCAGCCGCGTGCTTCAACAGACCACCGATGTAATAACGCGCCACCTCCGATAATCCCGCATAACCATCGCCGGCGAACAACGGCTTCTCGCCTTTCCACAGCGACTGGTGACAGTGCATTCCGGAACCGTTATCGCCGTAGAGCGGTTTCGGCATGAACGTCGCGGTCTTGCCAAATTGATGAGCAGTATTGCGAACTACGTATTTGAAGATCTGAAGATTGTCGGCCGTCCCTAACATCGTCGAGTAACGGAAGTCGATCTCACACTGACCCGCGGTTGCGACTTCGTGATGATGACACTCGACAGTGACGCCACACTTGCCCAACGTCAGCGAGATCTCCGACCGCAGATCCGTAAGCGAGTCGGTCGGCGGCACCGGAACGTAGCCTTCTTTAGGACGAATGCGATAGCCGTGGTTTGTTCCGGCAAACTCGTTTGCGTCACGGCCGCTGTTCCAGTGCGCTTCGTCGGAGTCGATCGTGTAACCGGCGGAATTCTGCTCGGTGTGAAACTTGACGTTGTCGAAGACGAAAAACTCGGCTTCCGGACCAAAAAACGCCGTGTCGGCGATGCCCGTGAACTTCAAATAACTCTCGGCGCGTTGCGCGACCGTGCGCGGATCGAAAGCGTAACCCTCCTTGGTGATTGGATCGACGGCGTTGCCGATCAGGCAGAGCGTTGGTTGTTCGGCAAAGGGGTCCATCCAGTAGCGCGTAGCATCGGGGACGAGCAACATGTCTGACTCATGAATTGCCGCCCAGCCGCGAATGGAGGAGGCGTCGAAGCCGAAGCCGTCTTCAAACTGGTCTTCTCCGAGTTCCGCGATGGGGAAGGTTAGGTGTTGCCAGGAGCCAGGCAAATCCGTGAAGCGAACTGAGACGAATTTGGCGCCCTGATCAGTTGCGAATTTCAAGACAGTCTTCGGGTTCATTTTTTCTCCTGAAATTGGGGAGTGTCGGGGGTTCTCTTCGCCCTGCGTGGTGTGTGGTGCGAAGTATTTTGGAGTGGCTAACGACTCTCGGAAAACGAACGAGCGTCATGGAACGACGGCGCTTAAAAAACTGCCATTATAGTTACGACTTGATTGATGTCAAGTTTTAGACGAACCACGGATTTTACGGATGAAACAGATCCCAAAAACCTTAATGTTTTTGCATAAATCCGTGGTTCTGCCGGGTCCAGCGAAACAAAAAAGTTATAGACCGCACCGGCCATTTTCTGTTACATTGCGCGCCTAAAGCGTTCCACCCAAACAACAACTCCGCAACTCGAATCGGAAAATGTACATCTGTGCTTTAGTTGAGAGGGAAATCATTTTCGATACAAGTGTTACTTCCAAGGCAGGAGACCGCTAATTGACCACGGCAATCGAGCAAACGCTCGAAACTTATGGAATTGAAAACTGGGGTGCTGGCTACTTTGACGTAAACCGCAAGGGAAATCTTATCGTTCGCCCCGTCGAGGGCGACCCGCGTTCCGCGGACCTCAAAGAGATCATCGACGACCTCGCCAAGCGCGGCATCACCGCGCCTGTCCTGCTGCGTTTTCCGCAGCTCGTCGCTGCCCAGGTCAGAAAACTTCAGCGCGCGTTTAGCCGCTCAATCCGCGAGTTCGAATACCAGGGAACACACATGTGCGTGTATCCGATGAAGGTGAACCAGCAACGCGCCGTAGTTGAAGAGTACCTGCGCGAGGGTTCCCGCTACGATTTCGGACTCGAAGCCGGTTCCAAACCCGAACTCTACGCCGCACTCGCGCTCGAACAACCCGCCGATAGCCTGCTGGTCCTGAATGGTTTCAAAGACGAAGAGTTTATCGAGCTCGCGTTTGCCGGAGCGAAGGTTGGGAAACGAGTCGTCATCGTCATCGAGAAGCTGAACGAGCTCGACCACGTGCTGAACGTTGCCGAACGTCACGAAGGCTCGATGCCGATGCTCGGCATGCGAGTGAAGCTTTACTCGAAAGGTTCCGGCCGCTGGGAAAAATCAGGCGGTGAAGCGGCGAAATTCGGACTGACGACAACGGAGTTGCTCGAAGTGATCCGCCGTCTGGAAGAAGCCGATCGCACAGACATGCTCAAGCTCCTTCACTTCCACATCGGTTCACAACTGACCGACATCAAGCGGATCAAGAACGCGATGAAGGAAGCCGCGCGCGTGTACGCGAAGGTCTACCAGATGAAAGTGCCGATCGACTTTCTCGACGTCGGCGGCGGCATGGCAGTCGACTACGACGGTTCGAAAACCGCGTTTGATTCGTCGGCGAACTACACGGCGCAGGAGTTTGCCAACGACGTCATCTACACGATCAAGCAGGTGTGCGACGACGAGAACGTGCGGCATCCGACGATCATCCAGGAGTCGGGCCGGTTTCTCTCCGCGTATCACGCGATCCTCGTAACGAACGTGCTCGATGAAATCGAAACAGTCGTTGAAGACATCACGCCGATCGAGATCGACGAAGACGATCCGCAAGTCGTGATCGAGCTCGGCGACCTGCGCGAGTCGATCACGGTTAAAAACTATCGCGAGTACTACCACGACGCGCTCGAACATCGTGAAGAGTTGTTCACGTTGTTCAATCTCGGGTTGATCTCACTTGAGGACCGCGCGAAAGGCGAGGTGCTTTTCTGGGACGTTTGCGAACGCGCAGACAAGCACGCGCAACAGGCGAAATACGTCTCCGAGGAGTTCAGCGAGCTGCGGCGGCTGCTTTGCGCGAAGTACCTGACAAACTTCTCGGTGTTTCGTTCGGTGCCGGATCACTGGGCGCTCGATCAGCTGTTTCCGATCGTGCCGATTCATCACCTCAATAAGACGCCAACTGAATACACGACGTTGTGCGACATCACGTGCGACTCCGATGGTATCGTCGATAAGTTCGTCGACCTCCACGACGTCAAGCAAGTTCTCGAACTCCACTCATTGAACGCCGACGAGCCTTACTATCTCGCATTCATGCTGGTGGGCGCGTACCAGGAAGTGATGGGCAACAATCACAACCTTTTCGGCGCGCCGCACGAGGCCATCATCCATATCGATGAGGAGGGTTTTTTAATCAAGAAAGTTATCAAGGGGACAACGGTCGGCGCCGCAGTCGAGCGCGCGCGTTACGAGCGCAGCTCGTTGCACGACGGATTTCGCCGCCTGATCAGTCGCCGCGTCAAAGATGGAGAGCTGAGCGAAGCTGAGGGTACGGAGTTGGCCCAGTTCTACGAATCCCGTTACGACGCCTACACATATCTGGCCGTTAACGGAGTTAAGTCACGTTCCAGACGGCACACGGATTATTAGTGATGTAAGAAGCAATTATTTCAGCAGAATGCTCAGTTCGAGAGGTTGATAACCCTGCATGGTCACTCAACGAAAACCAAAAGCATCGAAGTACTTGACCACTCCCACACGCCCAGTTCAGGTCGATCGCGATCGTTCGGTGGCCGGACTCCTCGAAAAAATGGAAGGCACGGGTTTTGGCGGGCGGCAACTCGCCGAAGCGCATCGCATCTGGCTCGACATGCTCGGCGACAACACGACGATCATCGTCTCCGCCTCGGGCGCTCTCATTCCCGCCGGTATGCGACGTTTGCTGGCCTACGTGATCAAGAACCGCTTCGTCGATGTGCTGGTCTGTTCCGGCTCGATGCTGTTCCACGATCTGCATGAAACACTCGGTCGCTATCACTTCCAGGCGCACCCGACCATGACTGACGCCGAACTGGAGTCGGCCCAGATCAGCCGCATGTGGGATCTGCTCGCGAGTGACGAAGAGTATCGGGAAGCGAAAGAGTGGATCGGAGGTTTCACCAACCAGCTCGATCAAACGCGCGCTTATTCAGCACGCGAATTCTTACATCTGCTTGGCCGCGAGCTCGCCGAGATCGCTTCCGAAGACGGCATACTAACCTCCGCTTACAAAGCACGCGTCCCGATTTTCTGTCCGGCAATTGCCGATAGCGGTCTCGCCGTCGGCATCGCCGGCGCACGGTTCGAGAAGAAGAATAACTTCATGTTCGACGTCATTCAGGACGTGCTCGACATGATGAACGTGATGGCCCAGGCGCGCGTCTCGGGCATCCTAAATCTCGGCGGCGGCACGACGAAGAGTTTCATTCAACAGGCGACGCTAGCGTCGTTCCTGCAAAAAGAACATCATCACGGGCACAAATATGCGATCCAGATCTCGACGGATGCGGCACATCCGGGCGGGCGGTCCAATGCTGTGTCGTTTGACGAAGGGTTGATCTACGGCCGGCTCGCGCGGGGCGCCCACACGGCTTACGTCCCGTGCGATGCAACGATTGCGCTACCCGTCCTAATCACTTCACTGTCACAGACCGCTGCGAAGTACATGAAAGGACGAAAGCGTCCAAACTTTACTTTTGGCCGGGAATTGATCGTCGAAGCACCTTAACGCGATCAGCAGATCACGGGTTACGGTCAGCGGGTTGAAATAAGTCAATGGTTGACAGCATGGTGCCGCGCATCTCGCTGCGTTGCGCGTACATCGCCTGATCGGCGTGCTCAATTGCCTGGGCCAGGTGCGTGAGCGAATCGAACCCGGCGACGCCATGTGAAACCGTCACGGGCGTTCCCACCCACTTCCGACAATTCTCTTCCAATATCTCGTTCAGTTTTTTGAGACGCACGCTCGCGTCTTCCGCCGGCAGCTTGAACATCAACACGAGAAACTCGTCACCACCCCAGCGAAACAGCATGTCGTCGGCGCGAATCAACGAGCGCATCGCGCGCGCGACCGCGCGAATCGCTTTGTCGCCTGTCGTGTGACCCAATGTGTCGTTGATCGCTTTCAGATTGTCGATATCGATCACGGCGACGCTGCCGGACGTCATCGATTCCGCACCCCGTTCGGGACCGCGCAGGAGTGAATGAAAGGCGTGGCGGTTCAAGGCTTCGGTGAGCGGGTCCATTTGGGCCAGGAGCTGAAGCTTGTCACGGGCGGCGAGCAGTTCTCGATTTGTTTGTTCGACTTCGTGGCGGCAGCCGGTGATAACCACCAGTCCGAAGATGTACTGGCCCAGGAAGTAGATGGAGTAAACCAATGCCGGCCGAAATGAAACGTGAAAAGAGACGAACAGGAGCAGCAGCGCGAGAGACAGAATCGACCAACCGAGCGTCCAGAACTTCAGCGACACACTCTTGATCGACGACCGCATGAAGACAGCGAGCAAGGTGAGAAAAAGAATGCCAAGGCACTGGGCAATCAAACCAACATTAGAATCCATACCGGGCAGACCTCGTTTCTGGGAATAACGAGTGATAAGGCGCTCAAAGACGAGTGAGATTGAGGGATTGAAGACGAGTGAGGAGTTTTACCGCATTGATTCTAGCTGAGGCCACGTGACGCGGCCAAGACTTTTCTTTGCTAACCCGTGTTTCTACGGACCACGGATCTACGGTGCACTATAGTTTTTCGAAGACTTTGGCCTCGATTGAAGCGTTGTCGATGTCGCGGGTGAAGAGGTCTTGAACGCTGAGCTTATCGTTTTCAAGCAGGTATTTCACGGACAGATAGTACCGGAAGTATTGATAGCCCGTGCCGTCGTTTGGATTGGCTTTCCATAACTTGCTGCCGGTTTCGTAGTCCAGCGTCGAGCCCCCGGCTACGTATTCCGCGTAGCCTTCTTTCTTCCACTCGGGCATGGTGATGTTTCGCACGTAACCGAATTTCCGGCGGATGTTTAGATGGGTGATCTCGTGGGCGATCACGCCACTCAAGCTGCGTTGACTGCCGGTAGCGGCCTTGCGGAAGACGAGATCGCGCGAGACGTCTGCTTCGTTGATGAATACGTTGTTGGTCGGCAAGATTGGGTAACCTTTGCCGAACGAGTTCCAACCGATGTAGATACTCAGCAACGAGTAGAGCTTTTGGCTGTTCGTCAGGAAGATCTTTGGTTGGAGGGTGGTGTCGTTAATCGGTGACGCTGACAGTTCGGCTTCTACTTTGTCGAGGACCGGGTAGATGCTCGGGGGCAGCGGCTGGCGCGAGTAGACCGTGAAGTTCTTGTAGCGCAGTTCGTGCGCGAAGAGCACCTGCGGATAAACGAGCAGGAACACGAAAGCCGCTGTGAGCAGCAGAAGCGCAGAACGAACGATCTTGTAAGCTTTGCTTTTGTTCTTGGCGGTGCGGAATTCGCGGTAGGCGTTAAGTAGGTTTTTCACACGGATGGTACGGATCCGTGGTTGAAAGGTTTCACACCAGCCATTCGAGCATTTCTTCTTTACCAGCGCTCCGGTCGCCGCCGACGATCTGAATGAAATACTCCTCGAGCGACACTGGCCCACGACCGTCTTCTTCCATGCGGATTCCTTTTCGCAACTCATCCAGCGATCCGGAAGCAAGCAACTTCCCCTGCGCGATGATCGCGATATCGCTGCACAGCCGCTCCACGATTTCCAGCACATGCGACGTCAGAAACACCGTCAATCCTCTCGCCGTCAACCGCATCAACAGGTCTTTCAACGTGCGCGACGCAATCGCGTCGACACCTTCAAACGGTTCGTCGAGAAACAGTATCTCCGGCCGGTGAATCAACGCGCACGCCAGCGAGAGCTTCTTCTTCATCCCGTGCGAGTATTCGACGATCAGCTTCTTCGGCTCCTCCTGCAACTCCATCAAGTCGAGCAGCTCTTTCGAGCGGTGCGCGATCTCGTCATTGCGCAACCCGTACATGCGTCCGGTAAACGAAAGCATCTCCGCGCCCGTCAATCGCTCGAAGAGATTCAAGTCTTCAGGCACAACCCCGATGCGGCGTTTGACTTCCATCGGCTGTTCGCTGATGTCGAACCCAAGCACGCGCAACTTGCCGCTCGTCGGTCCAAGCAGGCCCGTAAGCATCTTGATCGTGGTCGATTTCCCCGCCCCGTTCGGTCCGAGAAAGCCGAAGAAACTTCCGCGATCGACATGAAGATTGATGTGATCGACGGCGACAAAGTCGCCAAACTGCTTCACGAGGAAAAAGGTTTCAACTGCGGGCGAGTCAGTCATGCGCACTTGATCTACAACGATGAGATGTCAAAAACGTGTGCCGTCTGGTTCGAAGTAAGCACGACCAGCTTTTTCCCGTCGTCAGTGAACTCCACCACAGACACGGAACTGGTGAAGACAAGCTGTTCAATGCTCTGCATGTCCGCCAGCCGGTAAATGTTCATTTTGCCAATCTCGTTCGTGACACACACAAGCCTTCCATCCGGCGAGACGGTCG
>DATANW010000223.1:0-31372 GCA_036266055.1 Pyrinomonadaceae bacterium
TCTATTCGCGGAACGTCACGGCGTTTCTATCGCCGCTGATCAAAGACGGGCAGTTGCATATCGACATGAAAGACGACGTGGTTGGTCCATCATGCGTGACGCACGGCGGCGAAGTCGTGAATCAACGCGTGGCTGCGGCACTGAATGCGACTATGATTGATCGTCAATAGGAAACACGGATTCTAAAAGTTTATGACGCATGAAGGCTTGATCTCCGCGCTTTACGTTTTCGCGCTCGCTGCGTTTCTTGGTTACCAGGTGATCTCGCGCGTGCCGCCGCTGTTGCACACGCCGCTGATGTCCGCGACGAACGCGATCTCGGGCATCTCGCTCGTCGGATCGATCGTCACCGCGGGCGCCGGACATGGCACGACGAGCACGATCCTCGGCTTCGTTGCTGTCGTTTGCGCGAGCACGAACGTGGTCGGCGGATTTGTAATCACGGATCGCATGTTGAGGATGTTCAAACGAAAAGAGATCGCGAAAAAAGACTAACCAGCCGCTCCCGTGCAAATCTACTTCATCGAACTCAGTTACCTGCTCGCTTCCATCCTCTTCATCCTCGGATTGAAGGGCATGAGCCATCCCGAGACGGCGAAGCGCGGGATGCATCTCGCCGAGTTTGGCATGTTGATGGCCATTGTCGGCACGCTGATGCACCACGAGATCGTCACGTACACGTGGATACTCGCGGGATTGGCCATCGGTTCAGCAGTCGGACTCGCGATGGGCGTCTGGGTGCCGATGACGGCAATGCCACAACGGACCGCGCTCTCGCACGCGTTCGGTGCGGCCGCTGCCGCGCTCGTCGGCGTGGCCGAGTATCTGAAAGGCCCCGCGCATCTCGACACGGTAACGATGAGCGCACTCGGTTTCGAAGTGATGCTCGGATCGCTGACAACGACGGGCAGCTTGCTCGCGTTTGCGAAGCTGCAAGGCATGGTGCGCGGCACGCCGATGACTTACAAAGGGCAGAACGTCTTCAACATGTTTCTGCTCGCGGTGACGATCGGCATCTTCATCTATCTCGTCATTAATCCCGGTTCGCTGACGCTGTTCCTCATCATGGCGGGACTCGCTTTCATCTTTGGTCTGTTGCTGGTGATGCCTATAGGCTCCGCTGACATGCCGGTCGTGATGTCGTTGTTGAATTCCTACGCCGGACTCGCATCGGCGGCGACGGGTTTCGTGCTGAACAACAAGGTGCTGATCATCGCCGGCACACTCGATGGCTTCTCCGGTTTCATCCTCTCGATACTGATGTGTCGCGCGATGAACCGTTCAATGACGAACGTTCTGTTTGGCGCGTTTGGCAGTGCGGCAACCGCCCAGACCGGTAGCGAGCAACAAGGCTCGATGCGCGAAGTCGGACTCGACGACATCGCGACGCAACTCGCGTATGCGAACAAAGTCGTCTTCGTGCCCGGGTATGGTTTGGCGACCGCGCAGGCGCAACACGCGGTGCGAGAGCTTGCCGACGTGCTCGAGAAACGCGGCGTCACGGTGAAGTATGGAATTCATCCCGTCGCCGGACGCATGCCGGGTCACATGAACGTGTTGCTTGCCGAAGCAAATGTTCCCTACTCGTCGCTCTACGAACTCGAACAGATCAATCCTGAGTTTGCGACGACCGACGTTTCGGTGGTTATCGGCGCGAATGACGTCGTGAATCCCGATGCGCGCGACAATCCGTCAAGCCCGATTGCGGGCATGCCGATTCTCGAAGTCGATCGCTCGAAGTCGGTGGTCGTGTTGAAGCGCGGTCAGGGAAAAGGGTTTTCCGGACTCGAGAACCCTTTGTTTTTTAAGCCGGTAACAGGCATGCTGTACGGCGATGCGAAAGACACGCTGACCCGCCTGGTGCAAGCTGTGCAACACGCATAACTCTGCAGGGAGCTTTGTACTTTGTTCTTTGTGCTTTGAACCAAGTACAAATGACAAAGTACCAAGAACAATGTAAGTCCGTCGCGCATCAAAGCTTTTCCCCAAACTGATCTACAAATGATTTCGAAACCAAATCGTCCGTTTTCTGGAGAACGCATGCGAAGATTGCGAAGTTTCTTAGCCGCCCTGGTGCTGGCGAGTGTGCTCGTCACCACTTTTCCTGCGACTTTTGCCCAGCGCGCTGAACGAACAAAGAAAGCCGCGGCGTCTGCAACGACCCAACGCGGTGTCGACACGATTGCCGCGAACCAAATGCGCGACTATCTGACGTTCATCGCTTCCGACGAAATGGAAGGACGCGACACGCCTTCGCGCGGTCTCGACACGACGGCAAAGTTCCTCGCGATGAACCTCTCGCGCTGGGGCTTCAAACCCGCGGGCGATAACGGCACCTACCTTCAGCGCATCGACTTGAATCGCAATCGCAGCGACTCCGGCAAGACGAAAGTGGAATTCAACGACAAGGCTTTGAATCTCGGCACTGATTACATTCCCGCATCAGCCGCCGGAACGGTCTCCGGGCAACTCGTTTTTGCCGGAAACGGCTGGTTGATGAAGTCGAAAGAATGGGACGCCTACAAAAGCGTCGATCCGACGGGAAAGATCGCCATCGTCTTCGGAGTTCCCGGCGCGATGCCGCGCGGCGCAACGCGCGCTGACTTGACCGGAAAGCAGGGCGTGGACTTCATGAACCCGCTCGATTACGCCCGTAGTAAAAACGTCGCCGGATTGATCTACGTCGCGGATGCACAATATCTCGCGAACTGGCAACGCAACCGCCAGCGCATCCTTGAACGCGGCTCGGTGTCGGTCGCGAAGCTTGCGCCTCCACCTCCCGGACCAACCGTACCGGCGATCGTGGTCTCGCTCGAAATGGCGAACGCGTTGTTGGCGGGCGAGAAAGACGTCGAAACTATTTTCACTTCGGGCGGTGCAACCCTGCCGGCGCCGTTTGTGATGAACGATCAGAAGAAAGTGACGTTGACGATCGCCAGCAGCACCGAAACGATCCAGACGCAGAATGTCGTCGCGATTTGGGAAGGCAGCGATCCGACCCTGAAGTCGGAATACGTCGCGCTCGGCGCGCATTACGATCACGTTGGATCGGGTTGTCCGCCCGCGGGCGAGGACAGGATTTGCAATGGCGCGGACGACGATGGTTCAGGCACGACGGCACTGCTCGCCATGGCCGAGGCACTGGCCAAAGCGACGACGCGTCCGAAGCGGTCGATTCTGTTCGTTTGGCACTGCGGCGAAGAGAAAGGACTGTGGGGTTCGCGTTACTTCACCGAGTATCCGACGGTTCCGCTTACTTCGATTGTCGCCCAACTCAACATCGACATGATTGGAAGAACCAAAGCGGAAGGCGACACAAACACGCGCAACAAAGATCTGACTGGTCCAAATGCGATCTACGTGATCGGCTCGACGATGATGAGCACCGAGTTGGGCGAGATCGTCAACTCTGTGAACAAGTCGTACCTCAACCTCACGTTCGACACGCGTTACGACGATCCGAAAGATCCCAACCGGTTCTTCTATCGCAGCGATCACTTCAACTACGCGAGGAAAGGGATTCCCATCATCTTCTTCTTCGACGGAGTGCACGAAGACTATCACCGGGCGACTGACACGGCCGACAAAATCGATTATCAGAAGATGGAGAAGGTGACGCGGACGATCTACATGACGGCGTGGGAGATCGCGAACCGCGCGACGCGGTTGAAGGTCGATAAACCGCTGCCGGTGCAGATCTCGGTGACTTAAATTTTTCCTCGTTCTGCCTGTAATCGGCGATACGCTTCGGCGCGTGAGAGTCCCAACTCACGCGCCGCTTTTTTTAGCGCTGCACGGTGATCGAGTCCGTCGCGTTCGAGTTGATCGACCAGTGAGGAGATGCTTTGCGAATCCGTGTGATCTGTAGTCGTTTCAAGAACAGTTCGGTCGATGAGCAGCACGATCTCACCGCGCGGGTCTTCGTTTGAATAGTGCTGGGCGAGTTCGCTCAAACGGCCTCTTCTAATTTCTTCATGCAACTTCGTTAACTCGCGGGCGACGACGGCTTCGCGTTCGCCGAGCGTTTCGAGTGCGTCTTTCAACGTTTCCGCAAGACGGTGCGGCGCTTCGTAGAAGATCAGCGTTCCCGGAACGGCGCGCAGCTCCGTGAGCCGCGTGCGGCGCGCATTAGATCTAGGTGGTAAGAAGCCGCCGAAGAAAAACTCGTCAGTCGGTAGTCCCGCCGCGATCAGCGCCGAGATCAACGCGCTTGGACCAGGCACCGGAACGACGCGCACCTCGTTCTCGATCGCGGCGCGCACGAGCCTGTATCCGGGGTCGCTGATCGACGGCGTTCCCGCGTCTGAAACGACAGCAACGTCTTTTCCCTCGCGCAAGAGTTCGATTAATTGGCGCGCGCGTTCCTGTTCGTTGTGTTCGTGATAACTGACCGTTTTGGTCTCGAGGCCGTAGTGCTGAAGCAGCTTGCGTGTATGACGCGTGTCCTCGCAAGCGATCATCGAGACGGTTTTGAGGACGTCGATCGCGCGATGCGTGATGTCTGCAAGATTACCGATCGGTGTCGCGACCAGGTAAAGAGTGCCGTTCATTTACGACTGGATAGAAACACGGATCGACAGCAATGACAAAGGCCCCGGATGAACCGAGGCCTTTTCGTTGGCAGGGTAAAACAGGCGGATTAATCAGGGATGCTGGGCTCCAAGTGCGGAATTACTGAGGGAATGGAATTCGTCTCATCCAATCGTCGACGCGATCGCTGCCGCGACGATAATCGTCGTTGCGGCGGTAGTCGCCGTCGCGGCGGCGGTAGTCGTCATCGCGGCCATAGCCACCGTTGTTTCTGAAACCGTAAACGTCGCTGATGAATCGCAGCTCGCGTTGAATGTTCGACCAGTCTGACGACAAGCGGCCGTCAAACCAGCGCGGTCGGGCGACGCGATCGACTTGCTGTCCTTCCTGCAACACGCGGCGCGCTTCGTCCGCGCTGCGGTTCAGGTCGCGGCCGTTGCCGATGCGTGATTTCAGATCGCCGACGGCGTTGCGAAACTCGTGGACTTGTTCGTTGATTCGATCTTCACGTTGTGAACCGTTCGAGCGGCTGCGATCGAGTGCGCGGTCCATGTTCTTTTCGAAGTCTTTGGCGAGGCGGTCGAGGCGATGAACTGAGTCGCGCAGGGCACGTTCATCGTAGCGTCCGTAGCCGTCGCGATCACGATCACGATCGCGGTCGCGGTCGCGGTTATCGCGCCCCCATTGCGCGGCCGCCATCGCCGGCAGGCACAGGGCCAGGATGGCGGCGGCCAGTATTGAAAATTTCAGTGTGTGTTGGTTTGTCATCTCAATCATTCTCCTCAGGTGGCTTCAGCCCGACCGAGCTTCGGCAAGTGGTGTGCCTGTTCCGGAGATCCGTGTTTTATTGGGCCTAAAACCGGCATCCCACCAGACCACAGCGTCAAAAGGTGCAGTGCTTACCGGAAAAGGTTACCGCCTGGATCGGTCAGCGGGGTATGTCGAGGAGGATGGAGATGTGGCGGTGGACGTCTGAGGCGTGAAGGTGGTGGCGACTTCGCGTGAGCGATTTCCAGCCCGGCGCGCCCGAGGATGTTTTGGTCAACACGAGCTCTTCACTCGCGTTGCGGATGCCCAGGTGACGGATGTTTGCAGCAGCGAGCCCACCACCGTGAACGATGCCGTCGCGCGGCACTCGCGGCCAACCAGCTTCTACAAACAACGTGCGCACCCCGTTCGTCAACGTGATGAGCTGCCCGACCATCGTCGAGGTCCCGGTGCGAAACCGATGATCGTCACTGCGCGCGATCTGGATGCTGCCGCCCGCGCGGTTCGCGTCAGCCGCAGCGCCCGTAAAACTCTCGATCAGCCACTGAATACCGGCCGTGCGCAACAGGTCGTTCGAATTCCTCAACGACAGGTAATCGGCGATGTCCCCGCGCCCCGAGAGGCGTGCTTTTTGCTCTGCCTCCGAGAGTGCTGCTGCCCAGGCTTCGTCGAGTTCACTCATGTTTGTTTTTGTCTGTGGGATGGTATCATGCCCCCGAATCGTCCCCCACAATTCCAACACGCACCTGATGCGGAACCGTTCAAAGATGACCCGAAACACTCGAGCCTCGAGACACTTACTAACCGCGTTGCGATGCTTAATAACTGCCTTTGTGGCCGGTGGGCTTTTCCTGCTCATTCACGCAAACCCATTGGCCCAGACGACTCAAACACCGGCGACGCACTTCAACGATCTTGCCGGCATCGTCGACACGCAAACGCGGACGCGACTCGAAGGCGTGCTCGAACGGCTCAAGGAAAAAAGCAAGATCGATCTGTACGTAGCGGTCGTCGATACGACTGACGGAACACAGGTGTCCGATTACTCGCAACGTCTCGCGCGCCGATGGGACGTCGGTGCGAAGACCAGCCGCGGCAAGAGCCTGCTGCTCGTCGTCTCCGCAGCGTCGAAGACCTCGTTCACTCAATACACGCGCGGAGTCCAGACGGATCTGCCTGACGGCGTGCTGGGTGAAATGAATAACCGCATGAGTGGTCCACTCAGCGAAGGACGCTTTGCGGAAGCGGTCGAGGTTGGGATCTATGCGTTCGTCAACGCAGTCGCGGAGAAGATGGGCTTCAACGCGGCTGACGTCGATAAGCGAACGCTCACGGCAGACGGAAGCACGCAAGTCAACGCAACGGCGACGCAACCGGTTTATGTGAGCGCGATCGACTCGGAACGAATCCGGCCCCGGGTCGTCGGCGAAGCAGCGAAAGTAGCGGAACCCGCGGCAACGCCGCCGGCGGAAACTCCAACGCCTGCACCGAGCGAGACTCCAGTCGCAACACCATCGGAAACACCATCCGCGACACCGTCGGAAACTCCATCAGCGACTCCAAGCGAATCACCCGCGGCTACACCAGCGGAAAGTCCGTCGCCCGAAGCAGCGCCCTCTGAAACACCCAAAACCGAACCGAACACGACAACGGAGACTACCAAGCCGGTAACGATCGACGATCTGCCGGCACCACGCCCGCGCAACACTGAAGAACCAAAAGCTGTTACTCCAAAATCCACTCGCAAGACGCCCGCGAAAGCAACGCCGGCGCCCAAGCGACTGACGCCCGAACAACAAGCTGAACTCGACGCGGACGAATCGGAAGCAGTTGAACTCACATTGACGCTGCCGCTCGCGAAGCGCGCCGTTGCGTTGAAACAGTTCCTCGATACGCATCCGAATTCAAAATCGCGCGAGCGCGCGACGGAGTTGTTGATTACGACTCACGCGAGCCTGGGCGATCAGGCATTCAAGGCAGGCGACAGCGCCGGCGGTCTCGAGCAACTTCTGCTAGCAATCGACGCTGCCGATGCGACCATTAGTGACCAGCAGTTCAACGATCTAATCGCGCCGATCCCGGCGAATCTTTACGCGCGCGGCGAACATCCGGCGGCGTTCAAAGCAGCGCAAAACATCGAAGCAAAATTCGGCCAGGATCCTAAACGGCTGCTGAACCTTGCCGCCTTTTATTTGAACGTCGAACGCGGAACGGACGTCGCCCGCGTCGCGGAAGCAGTGGTGAAGCTTGCGCCTGACATGGCGGAAGCGCATCGCATCCTCGCACTCGGTTATCACATCTCGTTGCGTCTCGACGAAGCCGCCACCGAATACAAACGGACACTCGAGCTCGATCCCGCTTCGAAGGTTTCGCGAGACAGTCTCGCGGATCTTTACCGCGCGACCGGCAAGCCTGAAGCAGCACTCGCCCTCTACAACGAGCAGTTGACAGCCGATCCGAGAGACCGCGCCGCCCGCGCCGGAAAAGTGATCTCGCTTTTCGAGTTGGACCGTGCCGACGAAGCGAATCGCGAGCTCGAAGCGGCACTCGCCGACGAACCGCGCAATCTTCCTTTGCTCACCGGCGTCGCCTACTGGCTGGCCGCTCGTAACAACAACGAAAAGGCGATGGACCTCGCGCTGAAAGCCACGGCGATCGAGTCACGTTACACGTGGGCGCAGATCGCGCTGGCGCGATCGCTCGTCGGCTTGAATCGTCCGATCGAAGCCGAACGCGCAATGCGTTACGCGCGCAACTACGGCAAGTTTCCGACGTTGACTTACGAGCTCGCGAGCGTGTTGTCGTCAATGGGACTGTACGAAGAAGCGGTGCAAGTGCTGCGCGAGTCGTTCTCGATCAAAGGCGATCAAATCCAAACGTATCTCGCCGGCAGCCTGCCCGCCAGTGAAGCTGGTTTTCTCGAACTGCTGGCGCCGGAACGCCGGGCCAGCATTTATCAGAAGACCGCGGCCGACACGCCGGCGAACGCGCGCTTCTTGAAAGCGCTGTTGGCATTCAACACGGCCATGTCCGCAGAAAAGATCGACGAGACTGCGGCGGTCGCGGCCGCGCGCGACTTTGCTTCCGGAACAGACAGCATGCGCGCGTTTCGTCAGCTCTACGCGGCCGGCAGACTACAGCGACAAAACATCGCGAATAGCACGGTTATCGAACTGGCGGACGAAGCGCGCCAAGCTTCAGATGAGGCGCTGAAGGTCCCGAGTTTGACTTTGACAATGGCTGTCCAGGCCGACGAGTTTGGCGCGCTGCGCGCCCGCGCAATCGCCGGCGGCAATGTTCCCGACGTCGCCGAAGCGCCGCACGACGTGCTCGCAAACATTCTCAAGGGTCGTATCGAGGATCTCAGCGGCTGGGCGCTCATGAACGAGGGGAAACATGCCGAGGCCATCGATCATTTGAAACTGGCTGCGAAGACGCTGCCGGCCGGAACGCCCGCCTGGCGCACGGCGCTCTGGCACCTGGGCGCCGCACTCGAACAGACAGACCAGAAACAGGAAGCGCTCGATTACTACATCAAGAGCTTCAACGCTGGTGATCCGGATCCGGTGCGTCGTTCCGTGATCGAACAGCTGTACAAGAAACTCAACGGCTCGCTCGACGGACTCGAACAGAAGATCACAGGAGGCGGTTTCATCACCACAGCCTCGGAAACTCCAGCCGCGTCACCGGCAACGCCGACAACTGAAACTCCGACACCGGCAACGGAACCCGTCGCGACGGCAGTGCCAACACCGACGCCGACTCCTGAAACATTGCCATCGCCGACACCTGAGCCGTCGCCCGTCGAGACTCCGAAACCGGAAACTCCAAAACCCGAAACATCTACCGGTGTACCAATCTCCGAAGAGGAAGCGATGCGAATCGCGAACGCGCGCACCCGTACCACGATAAAAGTCAGCGGACGAGTGCTCGACGCAAACAAGGCCGGCATCGCCAACGCGACGTTAGTGCTGATCAGTCCGACGGGAATGGTGCTCACCGAAACGACAGACAACGATGGCAACTACTCATTCATAGTCGCGGTGCCGTCGCAAAAAACCTATCGCATCATTCCCTCAAAGGATGGTTACACGTTCGCGCCGGTGGACAAAACCTTTGCCGGATTGCTGGAGGACCAGCGCGACGTCGTTTTCGTAGGAACTAAACAGTAAAACACGGATGACACGGATTCTATCCGCATCATCCGTGTCAACCGTATTAACCGCGGTTTACTTTTCGTTCTGGCTCGATGAGCCGATTGGCTTGCCTTCGACGTCGTACACTTCAACCTTTCCGTACTTCGCCAACGCATCGCGCGCCTTCGCAGCATCGCCAACCGCCACCACTTGCAAGTGGCCCAGGTCGAGATATTTCTGCGCGACACGCTGCACATCCTCAGCAGTAATCGCCGCTACTTTCTGCGGATAAGTATCCCAGTAATCAGCGGGCAGATTGTAGAGCTTCTGCGTGATGATGTTCTGCAACAGCGCCTGCGGCTGTTCGAGCGACAACGCAAAGCTGCCGACGATTGCGCGCTTCGCATTTTCGAGTTCCTCCGCCGTCACCTTCTCGTCACGCATACGATTGAGCTCGTACATGAACTCCTTCATCGCGCCTTCGGTAACGTCTGTGCGAACTTCTGAGCTCGCCTGCCAGATTCCGCGAAAACGCGAACCGCCGAAGCCGCTGTACGCGCCGTAGGTGTAGCCCTTGTCTTCGCGAAGATTCAGGAACAGTCGTCCGGATGGACCACCGCCGAAAACGCGATCGGCCAGCAACACTGCGAAGTAGTCAGGGCTGGTGCGCTCGATTCCGAGGGTGCCGAGTTGCAGCACGGTCTGGACCGAGTTTGGACGATCGATCAGCAAAATGCGCGACGCTGATTGAGCGGGCGCCTGCGGTATCGTCGCCGCGGGAACATCCGACTTCTGCCAATCGCCAAAGGCCTTCTGGATCTTCGGCATCACGTCTTTCATCGTGACGTCGCCGACGATCGCGAGAATCGCATTGTTTGGACGGTAGTAGGTTGAATGAAAATCTGCGAGGTCTTTGCTCGTCAGTTTCTTGATCGACTCTGCGGGCGTGGAAGCCAGCGCAGCCGGATGCTCGGTGCCGTAGATCGCACGCTGAAACTGCTCCGCCGCCAGGAACTGCGGAATCGAGCGCTGGAACTGAAGCTGGGCCAGGGTGCGCGATTTGTACTTGTCGACCTCTGTCTGCGGGAACGTCGGGTTACGAACGACGTCGGCAAACAGCTCGAGCGATTGATCGAGGTTTTCGACGAGACCGGCAACGCTGACGGTGCTCGTCATTGACGACAAGCCCGAGTTTGCGCCAATCGTCGCGCCCAGTGCATCACTCTGTTCGGCGATGTCTTTGCTGGACCGTTTGGTCGTGCCTTCACGCAACAAGGCGGCGGTTGAACTGGCCAGTCCGCGATAGTCAGGCTTATCGGAAAGTCCGCCACTCAACACAACCATCTGCATGTTGAAGGTGGGGACTTTGTTGCTTTTAAGCAGGACCACGCGCAGCCCGTTCGGCAACGAGGCTTCTTCGGCACGCGGCAGTTTTACTTTCAGAACGTTCTTGTTAACAGGCGCTTTGCCTTTGATGATTGCGCCTTTGCTGGTTGGTGTCTGCGTCTGCTGGCCAAGTTGCTGCACCGACCGGGAGCCGCCCTGGGCAAACGTTAGCGAGGACATAGCCGCGATCAGGATCAGCGCGATGACGGCATTCGTTATCTTCGTTGTCATTCTCATTGCTTATCTTTTGACTCCTTTACTGTCCTGACGAGCTGCTGGCGCTCTTGGCTCTGGCTTTCGGCATCGTGACGACGATCGTGCGATTGGTGTCGACCAGATACTTTTTCGCCACTCGCTGCACGTCTTCTTTCGTGACGGCGGCAACTTTGTCGAGTCGCATGTTGATGAGGTTCGGCTCGTTGTAGTAGGTCGTGTACTGGCCCAACGTCACGGCGCGATTCAGCGAACTCTGCAAGCCGTTGATGAAGTTACGACGAGTGGTGTTCTTCGCCTTTTGCAGTTCCCAATCGGCGATCGGTTCTTCCTTCAGCCGGTTGATTTCGGCGTAGATGATCGCTTCGACGTCTTCCGTCTTAAAACCGGGACGCAGTGTGGCGTTGGTGTAGAAACCACCGACTCCGCGCTTCTCATCCATGAAACCGCCGACGCCCGTTACCATCTCTTTTTCCTTCACCAATCTTTGATAGAGACGCGAGCTCTGGCCGCTCTGCAACGCCGCACTCAGGACCTGCAACGCGTAGAAGTCAGCAGTGTTGCCCGGCACGGCTTTGTAAGCCATGTCGATGCGCGGCGCGCGTGCCAACGCGTCTTCCAGCGTTGCCCGGCGCTCGGCTGTTTGTTGCGGCTCAGCCATGTCGACTGCCGGCGGAGTCGGCTGACGCGCAATGCCTTCGAAGTTCGCGCGAATCTTCGCGAGCGCTTCGGCGGTGTTGAAGTCGCCGACGAGAACGAGCACCGCATTGTTCGGCGCGTAGTACATCTTGAAGAACGCGGCCACGTCCTCTACCGACGCAGCGTTGAGATCATCCATCGACCCGATCGTGGAGTGCTTGTACGCGAAATTGTCGTACATCATCTCCTGATGTTTCTCCTGGCTCACGCCGTAGGCTTGATTGTCGACGCCGAGACGTCGCTCTTCCTGCACGGCATTGCGCTGGTTGTCGAGGTTATCTTTCGTGATCGCCAAGCTCTTCATGCGGTCGGATTCGAGGAACAGCGCGAGATCGAGCTGGTTCGACGGCAGTGCTTCGAAGTAGTTGGTCCGATCTTCGTTGGTGGTGCCGTTCATCGTGCCGCCGTTATTAAAGACGAGCAGGAAGTGTTCACCCGATCCGACATTCTCGGATCCTTTGAACATCATGTGCTCGAACAGGTGGGCAAACCCGGTGCGGCCCTGGCGTTCGTCTCGCGAGCCAACGTTGTAGGTGATGGAAAGCGCGACGACCGGCACCGAGCGATCTTCAACAGTGATCACGCGGAGACCGTTTTTCAACGTGGTTTCCTTGAACTCGACCCGCACGTTGCGGGCGGTTTGGGCTTGGCCGGGGAGAGCGGCGACCGCGCAGATTAATAGGGGCAATACAAACTTGGAGACGCGTCTCATATACAAAAACTCCTTTGGGTGTGGATGATGGTCTCAGACGAGCAGGATCCGGACCGCCGGCGTCTTTCGCAGCGTGGTTGGACTGTATGCGCTGCTCAGTTGAGTGTCAAGCGAGCAACCAGGCAGAGTGACGACACGGTTTAAATCGGGGGCAGCCAACCGCATTGGCGTTCCGGCCATCCTAAACAGTCGCAAACAGCGGTATAATTAAGCACCAACGAAAGTCATGATAAGACCTAAGTTCATCTTTCCTCGCGTCGCGGCGGCTTTGGCCGTCCTGATAGTAGCCCTCTCAGCCCAGTCACAGCAGCCTGCGCCACAGCAAGTCGCCAGCCGTTTTGACGTAACCAACTACCGAATCGAAGCGCAGATCATTCCCGATCAACACCTGCTGCGGGCGGGCGCGGACGTCACGTTTGTGCCGCTCGATGCAACCCGCTCCGTCGTATTTGAGCTCAACGGATCGTTGAAGGTCGAGAGTATCGAAAAGGACGGAAAAGCGCTGACGGGTTTCGTGCAGGACAACGTCGGCGTCGGCGCACTGGGACCCAGCGTACGAATCGACCTGGGCCAGGTTGTTCCGGCAAATCAACCGGTAACATTGCGATTTCGCTGGAGTGGCGCGCTGGTTTCGCCCGAAGGCGGGCCGCTGGCTACACGGCGTCTGGCGTATGTGGGGAACGAAGGCTCTTACCTGATGTATGCCTCGCGCTGGTTTCCGTTTCATGATTACGCTGCGGACAGAGCTACGTCAGATATCACCTTTATCGTGCCGGTAGGTTTGCAGGTCGCGGGCACGAGCGACGAACCCATCGTGGCCCAACAGGCGCCGAAAGAGGGCGCCGTTCGTTACCGGTTTGTGCATAAGAACCCGGTGTTGATTGGAAATTTCGCCACCGGCCAGTACATCAATCGCAATCTTCGTTACAGCAATTACGACCTTCAGTTGTACGCGATGCCGGGCAGTGAAAAACGGCTCGACGCGTTCGCGGAGCTGACTGGTCGCGTACTCGAGTTTTACACGAAGCAGTACGGCGCGCCGCTTTTCGGCAATCGCCTCGTGGTCGTGCAGATCGACGACGAGAGTCTCGACACGTATTCCGGTCCGGGAATCATCTTTCTCTCGACCAAGATGTTTGACACGTCGCGTCCGGTTCCGGAAGAAAAACTGGAACGTGAGATCGCGTATCAGTGGTGGGGACAGACAGTCGGTCTCAAATCGTTTGACGACGCGTGGATCTCGCAGGGACTCGCGGAGTGGAGTGCGTTCGCATTTCGCGAAGCTAACCTGAGTGCCGGAGGTCTTGATTCGGCGCAACGCGAACAACAGGAACGCGCGCTGACGTTCGAGCAAACTGCGTCAATCGCGCGCGCGCCGAGTGCGCTCGATGATCAGTCGGCGGCGTATCAGTCGATCGTCTTCTACAAAGGCTCGATGGTGTTTCGGATGTTGCGCGAGACCATGGGCCGCGAAAACTTCGACCGGCTGTTGCACACGTTCGTCCAGCAGTTTCGCGGGAAGAATGCGTCGATAGACGATTTTGAAAAGATGGCGACGCAAATGTCCCAGGACAATCTGCGTTACTTCTTCGCGCAGTGGGTTGAAGGCACGGGCGTGCCGGAGTTCACCGTCGAGTATCAGATCATCCGCACGCGCGCTGGAAAGTTTCGCGCGCGCGGCACGGTGAAGCAGAACCTCGAATCGTTGCGCATGCCGGTCGAGTTGCTGCTGCGTGCTGAAGGCGATAATCAGCAGAAGACGGTTCGCATCGAAGGCCGCAGTGAGGATTTCGATTTCGAGTCGAATGGACAGCCGATTGAAGTGATCGTCGATCCGAACAACAAGATCCTGCGGATGTCCGACGACTTGCGTGTTTCGATTATCGCGCGGCGCGGGATCGAGCAAATGAAGGAAGGCGTTTATGCCGAGGCGCAGCAGCAGTTTGAAGCGGCGCTGAAGTTGGATCGCTCGAATTCGTGGGTCTATTACAACCTGGGGCTGCTGTTTCTCGAGCAGCGCAACTGGCAGCAGGCGCTCGACAATCTCGAGGCGTCGCTGATTGGCAATCTCAAGCCGTCATGGATTGAAGTTTGGGCCCACATCAAACGCGGCAATGCGTACGATGCGAAGGGTGAACGGCAGCGCGCAACCGCGGAGTATAACAAGGCCGTGCAAACCGGTATCGACTACGACAACGCACAGGCAGTCGCGAAGCGCTACCTCGCCACGCCTTACGATCCGAAGGCAAGCCAAACTGCCGAAGCGATGAACCCCGGCAACGACAACTAACACGGATTTCAATATTCAGACGGCAACGATCGCGATCTTGCGATCGTTCGCCAGTCGAATCATCGCTTCACGATCGAACATTAACGTCTTTCCCGCAGTGATGCAGAGACAAGTCGCGCCGGCTTCGAGCATCGTTTCAATCGTAGGCCCGCCGACAACCGGCACATCGAATCGCATGTCCTGATTCGGCTTCGCGATCTTCACCACCGTCAGCCGGCCCTTAACCAACCGGCCAGCCCGGCGAATCGTTTCATCAGTCCCTTCCATCGCCTCGATCGCAACACACGCTTTTCCGCGCACGACGATCGTCTGCCCCAGATCGAGCCGCGCAATTTCGCGCGCGATCTCCAACCCATACTCAATATTTTCGCGCTCGTGTTTGTCCGGCTGACGTCGCGTCAGCGTGCCGGTCTGCGGCAGATTTTGCTGTAGAAAGAAAGTCGAGTTGATCAACTCGATCCCTTCACTTTGCAGCTCCGCCGCGATCGCTCCGATTAACGAATCAGTATTCCGTCGCGGCAGTCTCAACAACACTTTCAACATTCGCGCATCAGGCACCGCACGACTGAAGATCTGCACGTGCTTTACCTGCCCCGCCATGATCGCTTTCTCCACGCCTTCATCTTTGAAGAAGCGAATCATGCGACCAAGCTGGCCGATGCCAACCCACTCGACTCGATCCGCCAGTTCTTCAATCGATGGATCAGTCTCTTCGCGAATGGCCGCGACCACCATGCGCGCACCCTGCTGCCGGGCTCCTTCCACAACCATGAAAGGAAACTTCCCGTTACCCGCAATCAATCCGAATTTCATTTGGTGACGCCGCGACTCGATCCTTCGATGAAACGGACCAGGTCGGTAACTTCAGGAGAGCCGCTGATCTCTTCGCGGATGCGTTCGACGGCCTGGGTGGTGTTGAGTTTGGAAGATAAAAGCAGGTGAAACGCATGATGGAGCGCGTCGATGGCGGCGCGTGGATAACCGCGACGCTTCATGCCGGTGATGTTCAGTCCGTAGCACTTCGCGTGATTGCCGACCGTCAGCGCAAACGGCAGCGCGTCTTTCACGACAACCGAGTAACCGCCGATGTAGGCCTCTTTGCCGACGCGGCAAAACTGGTGCACTCCGGAATACGCGCCGATGTTCGCGCGATCTTCGATGATGACGTGTCCTGCGAGTGTCGCCGCGTTGGCCATGATCACACCGTCGCCGATCAGGCAGTCGTGCGCAATGTGCGCCTGGGCCATGATCAAACAATCGTCGCCGATCTTCGTCAGCATACCGCCGCCCGCGGTGCCGCGATGAATCGTGACAAACTCACGAATCTTATTGCGCTGCCCGATTCTCGTCTCGGAAGGTTCGCCTTTGTACTTCAGGTCCTGCGAAGCGAGCCCGATCGAGACGAACGGAAAGACTTCAGTCTCCGCGCCAATGAACGTTCGTCCATCGACGACGCAATGCGAGTCGAGTCGCACGCCTTCCGCGAGTTCCACTTCGTCGCCGACGACGCAATAAGGTCCGACAAAACAGTCCTGACCGATACGGGCAGTGGGACTAACGATGGCACTGGGATGAATAGTGGCTTGGCGCGTGGCAGCAGACATCGAATCTATTCCCGATTTGTCTGTTCCGCGGCGTCTCGGGGAGCGACGATGCTCATGATCTCCGCATCCGCCGCCAATTGACCGTCGACTTTCGCTTCACCTCGCATGCGTTGCACGCGCGAACCGATGCGCAATGCGGTGACTTCGAGCACGAGCGTATCGCCGGGAACGACGGGACGGCGAAAGCGTGCTTCCTTGATGCCGGTAAACAAGACCAGCTTCTGATCGCGGTCCTCGATCTCCCGCAACGCGAGCACGGCGCCAACCTGGGCCAACGCTTCCACCACCAACACCCCCGGCATCACCGGCGCGCCGGGAAAGTGCCCTTGAAAATACGGCTCGTTGATGCTGACTTGCTTGATGCCGACTATGCGTATCTTAGGGACCAACTCGACGATGCGATCGACGAGCAGAAACGGATAGCGGTGTGGCAGGAGTTTTTGAATTGCCAGCGAATCGAGGACTGTTTCCATCTTTATCCGTGAATCCGTGAACAGAAAACACGGATATTTACGGCGCCGGCGTTGCTGCGGTCACCGGGTTCTTACTGTTGAACTCGGCAATGAAGGCGCGCGTGATGTTGGTGTTCTCCGCAAAATAGAGCAGCGGCACCGAGGAGCCGTCGATGACTACGTTGATGCCGCGGGCCTTGGCGAACGCTTCGAGCGCGGTGCCGATTTCCACCTGCAACGGCTGGAAGAGTTCATTGCGGCGCTTGTTGTATGCGTTCTGCGCGTCTTCGGCTTTGCGTTGAATGTCTTTCTTGAGTTGTTCGAGCTGATCGATCTTGGCTTGTAACGCGGGTTGATCGATCGGCGTTCCGGCCGGCGCGTCGCGAAGCTTGTTGATCTCGCTGTCCAGCGCCGTGGCGCGATTATTCATGGCTGTGAGATCGTCTTTGGTTTTTTGAAACTCGCCGTTCAGTCTGTTCAGCACAGTCGTGAACTTCAAGATGCCGGTTTTCGCATCCAGGAACTCATCTGTGTAGATGATCCCCATCTTGCTCGTCGGCAAAGCAACGTTGGCTTGGGCGGGCGCAGCTGCCGCCGGAGCTGGAACTGGAGTCGGAGAAGGTCGCGCACCTGCTGCTCCGGGACGTGGTTGTTGAGCGAGCGCTGAAGCGGCGAGCGCGACGAGGAGCAAAATGGGAAAGAGGGATTTTCTAATCATGGTTTTTGCCGCGAAGGGCCTCCCATGGGTGGAGGCCCTTGCTGAACTAAGTTGTAAGTCCGGCTATGGCTGTTGCGGCGTCGCCGGAGAAGTCACCACGGCGGTCGCCGGGTTCTTGCTGTTGAACTCGTTGATGAAAGCACGAGTGATGTCGATACTGTCAGCCGCGTAAGCGAACGGAACGCTGCTGCCGTCGACGATCACCGTGATGCCGCGCGCTTTCGCGAAAGCCTCGAGTGCGGTGCCGATGTCTTTCTGCAAGGGCATAAAGATCTCCTGGCGGCGTCTGGTGTAAGCCGCTTCGGCGTCCTCGCCCTTACGTTTGAACTCGAGATTGGCCTGGTCGAGTTGCTCTCTCTTCACGCGAATCGCGTTCGGGTCGGCAACGGCCTGCGTGTCGGTAATCTCTTTGGTCAGGGTATTGATTCTTGTTTGCAGGTTCTGGAGCTCAGTCTTGCGCGGCTGAAACTCGCGCTCGAGCGAGCTCATCAGAGTGTTGAACTTGGCGATCCCTGTTTTCGAATCCAAAAACGCATCCGAATAGATCACCGCCATTTTGCTATCCGGTACGGCGACGCTGGCAGGCGCCTGAGGCTGGGCTGCCGGGGCACCGGCCGGTGGTCTCTGTGTTTGTGCTGACGTAAAAACTGCAACAGTCGTCAGCAGGCCGACCGCAGCAAAAAAGCGAGCTATCTTCATGACTTCCAATAATACTCCTTACGTTGAGGGTGAATGGGACGTATCCCGCTATGAAACCTTAGCGACATCCTTAGTGTCTATCCATCCACCGTGGGTTGGCTCAGGTGATTAAAAGGTTCGCCCGACACTGAAGCGGATGACCTTCTTTTTTTCGTTAAAGAAGAACGGAAACCCGTCAATAACCTGGTTCGGCCGGGCGTTTGGATTATACGCAAAGATCAAGCGAAACGGTACATTGATGACGGGTACCTGCACCCTGACTTCCATGCCTAAACTCGAACGGTAATCGCCGATACTGTCAAACAAACTCTCCGACAGTCTGACGATACTGTTGGTCTGCGCCTCGCCGCGCAGGAACACCGGCTGGAAGCCTCGGGGCAGCAAAGTTATGGGGTTGATGTCGCCTGTCTGCGCCGCTTCGAGCTCCGCCTGGCTGACGATGCGATTGTCGCGCGCGACGAGACTCAGAAACGCCGACGACGCCAGGCTCGGGTTGTTGCACAACGCGATCGAACTCAAACTGATCGGCACATTCTGGCCGAACCGCGCACAGGGCAACACGCCGACTGTCGAGAGAAACGGCTGGTCCGGCAGGAATTCGCTGGAGAAGGTCTGGTCGGTTTTGCTTCTCAGATTGAACGCCGTACCGATGTCGGCAAAAGCTGCGAGACTCACCGCGTCGCCGATGATGGGGATGCGATACTCGAAGTTTCCGAGCAGTTGCGTATCGCCCCCGACGGAAGTGAACGAGCGCGGCAAACTGGCGACATTGCTACCGCTCGAACCGGTGAACGTTCCCAGAGTGATCGCGGCCTGCGGGGGCAGTCCCGTAACCTGTTGAACCGGACCCGCACCAGTTGACGAGAACACCACGTTACGCGACGTGATGAACGAATCGACCGGCGCGATCGGGCTGATCGAACGGACGTTGTAACCGCGGATCGTAAACTCGTCGCCGAGGAAGTAACGCTCGAAGATCGGAATGCCATCGACGAATGCGAGCGAGTTTGCGTCTCTGACTTTGTCGGTAATGGCAAAGCTGCCAACCGTTCCGGCGATGATGCGGAAACCGAAGACTTCAGGCCGCCGCGACTTCTTCCGGCGCATCGGGAAAAACTGCGTGTACGAAATCGTCGGTTGATACGTACGGACGTCACCGAAAAGTCCGGCAACGGCGATCGCTGCCGACAACTCACGGCCGCTGGTCGGATCGATGCTCGCGTTACGCGTGTCGTAAGCGAAGGTCGTCGTAATGCGGCTCGTCAGAATGTTTGGCTGACGATAGATGACGGGAATGAACGTCTGACTGCTCGGATCGTTATTGCCCTCCGGATCCTTCACCGAAGAAAGCGACAACTGGTACGAAGCGCCGACGCGCGAAAACTGTGTAAACCGCCGTTTCCGGTAGAACTCTGAAAGCGGCGCGCTGACGTAGATCGAGCCGCCGTACGAATCACGCGTGAACAAATTCTGCTCGTCGACGTCCTGGAAGTTGAACGACTGATTGAGCAGGTCCTGTTGTGCCTGGGTGTTCTGCGAAAGAAACGTGCCCTCGCCGAAGAACTTCTGCGAAAACGCAAACACCGAGAAGCCCGCGCTGATCGGCCGGTCTTTAATGTAAGGCTCGGTAAATGAAAACTGGAACGAGCGCTGACGGTTGCCGGCTGCGAGCTGGAACGAAAGAACTTCACCGCGACCGAGCAGGTTGTTGGTCGAGTATTCGAGTCCGAAGAACGAACCGCCGATACCTGAGATGCCGCCGTTGAACGAGATCTGCTGGCGACCGCGTTCGCTTACTTTCAACGACAAGTCGACAGTTGCTTCTTCGTCGTTGGTGCGGCGATCGACGTCTTTGTCTTTGTCGATCGGATTGAAATAACCAAGCTGGTTGAGTTTGACTACCGAGTATTCCCAGTAAGCGTCGTTGTAGATGTCACCTTCGTTGATCAGCACTTCGCGGCGCAGCACGTTGTCGCGGGTGAACGTGTTGCCGATGAACTCGAGCCGCCGCAGCGTGAACTGTTTGCCTTCCTCGATCGTGACGGTGAAATCGACGATGCCTTCATCCGGTTTCTGCGGATTGTCGTGGAAGGTCGGGACCGGTTCCGCGGTGTACTCGATGAAGCCCTGTTGGCCGTAGAACTTTTTCAGGTTCTCGAAGAGGCCTTTGGTGACTTTTTCGCCGTCGGCGATGTCGCCTTTGTTAAGACCTATAACAGCTTTGATCTGCGCTTCCGAAAAGATCGAATTACCTTCAACTTTGAACTCGCCGAGACGGTAGACCTTGCCTTCGATGATCGGCACTGTGATGCGCAGGCCCTCGTCAACCGAAGAGATCAACGGCAGCGGAAGAATCGGAAAACCGGTGCGACGCGGGCCGACACTCTCGATACGCGGCTCACCGTGGCGCGCTTGAAGGTAACCCTTCGAACGCATGTAGTTGTCGACGAGACGCAGGTCGTATTCGAGCTTCTCGCGGTGCAGAATGTCGGAGCTCTTGAAGCGCGTGACCAGGCCGGCTTCTTTGACGTACTTCATCGCGCCGCGAAGCTGGCCATCGCTGAAGTTGGTGTTGCCTTCAAACTTGATTTCGACGACGCGCACGCGGTCGCCTTCTGAAACCTTGAAGTTAACGGCGAGCGAGGTGGCGGAGACCTCTTCCGTCTCGACGTCGACCACCGCGTTTGGATGGCCGCTCTCGGAGAGCAGCTCCTTGATCACTCGCTGAGCGGTGCGAATCTTGACGGGGTCATAAATGTTTTCCTTGGAAACACCGACGCGCCGTTCGCGAAACGCCTTGAGCACGTCCGATTCCTGAACGCTCTTTAAACCGTCAAATGTAAGGTCGCGAATGATGGGAAGTTCTTTTACTTCGAAGATGACGTTCACGCCGCCGCGCGGACCGGTTTCGGTAAACACACGAGTCGCGGTCTTATCGAAGAAGGTGAGTGAAAGCAGCGTTTGATAATCGCGTTGGACCTGGGCTTCGTTGTACGGATCGCCGGCCCTGGTTTGAATGTAGTAAAGGATGTCGTCTTTTCTCAGACGACGATTACCGATGATGTCGACGTTTTCTACGAGACGTTGCGGTTGGGTTTGCTGGGCATTAGCTGGTCCGGCGGAGGCAAAGATTGTAAGTCCAGCGAATAAGCCCAAAAAGATGAGCCAAAGCGCGCGATATAAGTGCATAGGCACCAAATTCCCTCAGTAGTTCTTGCCGGGCCTCAGAAACTTCGGGGAGCTTATGAGTGAAATACTAGTCCGAGACTGAAATTATAGGTAAAAATCCTGCTGCTGAACTGGGCCGAAGACAGCAACTATGATTCCGTCCCAATAGTGCCAGTTGCCAGCTTTTAAGCAGCAAAGTGGCGCATTATAAGGCAAAAAAGGGGAAAGTCCAAAGGCGTGAAATCCATTGGATCCTTGTTCTACCTTTAGAGAACAATAGACCCGAAAACTCCTAAGACCGTTGGCGTAGTTTTGCGTCAGTGGATCAGCAGCGCATCGTCAGGTGTTTCGACCTCGACGGGACGGAAATCGATCTCGTTTCCTTTCAAGAAAACTTCGATCACCGTCGCACCCTCGAGTTGACCCTGGATCAACGCCTCCGAAAGGGGATCTTCAACGTACTTCTGCAACGCGCGCCGGATCGGACGAGCGCCATACAGTCGATCGGCGCAAGTCTTATCGACAATCCAACGTTTCGCGTCGTCCTTCAGCCGCACTTCAAACCCGTGCCGCGTCATCGTCCGGTTGATCTGGTCGACCTGCAACTGCACGACGTCGAGCAATTCAATGTCGGAGAGCTGATCGAAGATGATGATCTCGTCGAGCCGGTTGATGAACTCCGGATTGAACGTCTGCCGCACGGCCGCCATCACCATTTCTTCCATCTTTTCGCGGCTGGAGTCGGTGTTCGCCTGGAACCCGAGCGTTCCCTTCTTCTGAATGAAGCGGGCGCCGATGTTCGAGGTCATGATGATGATCGCGTTCTTGAAATCGACCGTGTTGCCGAGCGCGTCCGTCAGGATGCCGTCTTCAAACACTTGAAGCAGGATGTTGAAGATGTCCGGGTGCGCTTTCTCAATCTCGTCGAACAGGAGCACCGCGTAAGGTGAACGCTTGATCCGCTCGGTAAGCTGGCCACCTTCTTCGTGACCGACATAACCCGGAGGCGAACCGATCAGCTTCGACACGGAGTGTTTCTCCATGAATTCCGACATGTCGAAACGAATCAACGCGCGTTCGCTGCTGAACAGAAACTGCGCGAGCGATCGCGCGACTTCCGTCTTACCCACGCCGGTCGGACCTAGGAACAGGAACGATCCAACGGGACGCAGCGGGTTTTTGAGTCCGGCACGTGAGCGACGGATCGCGCGCGCCAAAGCGGAGATGGCCGGACGTTGCGAGATCACACGCTTGTGCAGCTCGACTTCGATCCGCAGCAGCTTCTTGGTCTCTTCTTCCTTCAACGAGTTGACGGGGATTCCGGTCCAGCGAGCGATCACGTCTTCGACGTCGTCGCGGGTGACTTCCGCGGAAACGAGTGCGTCTTCGTGCGTTGTTGCGCGCAGGCTCGCACTGTCGTAGGAACGCGACCAGTCGTTGATTTCGTTCCAGTCCGCCAGGTTTCCCTGCTCGCGACGGACCCGCAGCTTCACCCGCGCACCGGCTTCATCGATCACGTCGATGGCTTTGTCAGGCAGGAAACGATCGGGAATGTAGCGATGCGACTGATAAACCGCTGCGTGCAGCGCGTCGTCGCTGTAACGCACCTGGTGAAAACTCTCGTAACGCTCGCGCACGCCGTCGAGAATGCTTACTGCTTCTGCTTCAGACGGTGGCGGAACTTTTACTGCCTGGAAGCGACGCTCGAGCGAGCGGTCCTTTTCAATGGACTTGCGAAACTCCGCCGGCGTGGTCGCGCCGATACACTGAATCTCGCCGCGCGACAACGCGGGTTTCAAGATGTTGGCGGCGTCGAGCGAACCTTCCGCCGATCCAGCGCCGACGAGCGTGTGCAACTCGTCGATGAAGACGATGTACTGCGGGTTCTCGACCAGCTCGCGCATGATCTGTTTGAGACGCTCTTCAAACTGGCCGCGGTATTTTGTGCCCGCAACGATCAGCGAGAGATCCAACGAAAGAATGCGTTTGTTTTCAAGGAACGACGGAACCTCGCCGCGGACGATGCGTTGGGCCAGGCCTTCGACGATCGCGGTCTTGCCCACGCCCGGTTCGCCAATCAACACGGGATTGTTCTTCGTGCGACGGCAAAGGATCTGAACGACGCGTTCGATCTCAGCTTCGCGTCCGATCAATGGATCGAGTTTGTCGTTGGCGGCGTCCTCGGTCAGGTCGCGCGAGAACTCGACGAGATGTGGCGTGTCTTTCTTTTGCGAAGTCCGGGCGTCGGCGCCCGACTGGCGGGCGATCTCGTCGCGCACGGCGTTCAGCCGCAGGCCGCGCTCGTAAAGAATCTCAGCGGCCATCGAACGCTCTTCACGCAACAGTCCCAGCAGCAGATGTTCAGTCCCGATGTGACGGTGCTGGAGCCGGTCGCTTTCTTCGTGCGCGTACGCCAGAACGTGCTTCGTTTCCGGAGCGAGCGGCAGTTCGACCGAGGTCGAGATCTTCTCGCGCAGCAGCGTTCGCCCTTCGATCTCTTTGCGAATTGACTCGATGGAGACCTGGGCGCGGGGGAAAAAGCGTCCGGTGAGTGTTTTGTCCTCGCGCATCAGACCCAGCAACAGGTGTTCGGGTTCGATCGCCGGGGCTCCAAACTGCGAGGCTTCGTAGCGTGCGAAGAAGATCACACGGCGCGCCTTTTCTGTGTAACGTTCGAACATCTTGATTACGTAAAAGTCTTTATGATTACCAAGCCGGGCAAAACTGCTGCCCGGCAACTTGGCGGGATTATAACCTATGAATGAGAAGGCACGAAGCTTTGTCTTGTTCCTTAGGAATAAACAGTGAACACCGCCCGTTTTTCACGAATCCGTGACGGGACTCACCCTTCCATCCTGCAAAACAAAAACGCGATCGCAAAGATTCGCCAGACTGGCGCTGTGCGTGGCCATCACTCCAACCGCCCCGTTGTTGCGCACGTAAGTAACTAACGCTTTTCCTAACTCTTCAGCAATCTCAGCGTCGACGTTCCCGGTTGGTTCGTCGGCCAGCAGCAGCCGCGGATGCGTCACCAGCGCACGGGCCAACGCGACTCGTTGCTGTTCGCCGCCGGAAAGGTGCGAAACGGGGTGGTCTTCGCGGCCAGTCAGATGCGCATCTTCGAGAAGGTTCGCCGCACGGCTGTAGGCGTATTGGCGTTTCTCGCGCGCGATGAGCAACGGCAGGGCGACGTTTTCGATGGCGGACAAGTCGTGCAGGAGATTGTGAAACTGGAAAACGAATCCGATCTGTTGGCGTCGCAGTTTGGCTAACTTGCGTGGGTTCAGGTTCGTGATGTCGTTTCCATCGAACGTGATCGTTCCGTGGTCCGCGTTCTCGAGGCCGCCAAGCAATTGCAGCAACGTCGACTTCCCCGAACCGGATGGTCCAGTGATCGCGATGACCTCACCATGCTTCGCGGTGAACGAAACACTTCGCAGGACCTCGATCCGTTCCCCGTTCGGCGCGACAAAACTCTTTCGCAAATCGACAACATCGAGTCCGAATTCAGCCATCACGCAGCGCCTCGACCGGACGCAACCGGGCGGCTGCGCGAGCTGGATAGATCGTCGCCAACACACTCAACACGAACGCGACGAAGGCCGCGATCAGCGTCTCGCCGAACGTCGCGTTGAACGGCACATCGGTGATCGAGTAGACGTCGGCAGGCAGACTGACGAGCTTGAAGTAGTTTCCGATGACACACGCCGCGAGGCCCAACATCACTCCCGCCACTGCGCCGATCGCGCCAACCACCGCGCCCTCGATGATGAACAACCACATCACTCCCATGCGCGTCGCGCCCAACGTGCTCAACACTGCGATGTCTCGACGTCGTTCCACTACGACGAGGATCAGCATCGTCGTGATGTTGAGGGCGGCGACCGCGATGATTAGACCGATGATGAACAGGCCCATCCGTCGTTCGAGTGCGAGCGCGGAAAACAGGGGTTGGTTGGCTTGTTGCCAATCGACAGTCGTGTACTCATGGCCCAACGCCGTCTGCACACGGGACGCTACGTCTTTAACGCCATTTGGATCTTTTACCTGAATGCTCATCACGGATGCGGTGTGATCGCCGCCGGCGAATGTCGCAGCGAGATCGAAATCAACGTAGATCCACGTTGAGTCGTACTCGAACAAACCGGAACGAAAGATTCCCGCCACACGCAACCGTCGCATCGTTTCGCTGCCGGCTTCGTTCGCGGGAATGATCTGAAAAACGTCGCCGACGGAGATACCGATCCGGCTCGCAAGTTCCGCACCGACAACTGCCGGTGGCGTGTGCCCGTCGTTTACCGGCGATTGAACGAACAGCGGATCGAACGAACCTTCCTTCAACCAGTGACGCGCCTGCGCTGTTTGACCAGCCCTGCCTTCGATACCGCGAATCACTGCGTAAGCGGAGCCTTTGGATCCGCGCGCGAGAGCGCCGTCGTACGTCGTCGCCGACGCGCTTTCGACACCGTCGATCAGTTGCAAACGCGCAGCTAGATTGTCGTATTCGGTTATAGGTAGCCCGTCAGTGCGCAACACGCTCAAATGCGCCGTGCCTTGCAAAATCTTCTCGCTCATCTCGTCGCGAAAACCGTTCGATAACGCGAACGTGACGATCAACGCCGCCACCCCCATCGCGATCCCAAGCATCGCCGCAACGGCCGTGACTCGCACCAGTCGACGTTTCTGTCGCGCGCGAAGGTAACGAAACGCAAGAAAGAATTCGTACGGCATCCGTGTTAATTCGTTTTCTGTTTTAACGACGTCCCGGTGGACATTTCTTCGTGTCTTCCGGCCGGTTCTCCGGCAACAACCGCTTCAAATTCGGAACGTCGCGCGCTGCCGGATCGTTCAACGGCCGCAACTCGTAAATCGTGTCTGCGACATGACGAAAATGGAAATGGTCCTCGAGCTGAACGATCGTCGGGATCTCGTCGCGTTGCCAACTGCACGGCAGCCACCACCGCGGATCCGAGTCGATAAAAACACGCTGTCCCTGCTCCAGATAATTCTCGACAGTCGCAAAGAGCTTATCGCCCGGCCAACCGCCACCCGTTCCAATCGTCTGCCAGCTACCGTCTCCGATCGCCGCCCAATAATGCACCGCGACCGTCTGCGCACCGGAGATCATGATCGCGTCTTGCGGCACTGACTGAAGCCGATGCACGTAATCCCGACTCATCGCGCGCCGCTCTATAAACTCAAAACTGATCGGCCGCACGGCAAGAAAAAAGATCCCGGCCAACAGCACTACCACTCCGCAACAAGCCATCAGCGCGCGTTGTTTACTGCCAAGCTTCCGCTCACCAAAACTGATCAGCCACACCGCGCCGAGCGGCACCAACCCTGGCAACCCAGTCAGAAAGTACCGCCAGTTGATCGTCGTGCTGTAGTTGAAGAACAGAACGAGGTTCGCAAACAACGCCACTAACCACAAGGCGAGCATCGGCGACAAGCGATGCTTCCGCCACTCATTAAACGGCGCAAACGGCAGCGTCAAAAACAGCACCGGCGCGCTGATGAAAAAATACAGAAAATACGGACGCAGGTTCGCCAACCCCACCGGATGCCGCGCCGACTCGTCGCGCATCGACTCGCGCCAGCCATGCCACAACGCGCGATACTGCGGATCCGTGATGAACCAGTAACCAAACCACCCGAGCGCCAGCAAAGCAAACACAGCGCCCGACGCCGCAACGTAGAAAACTTCGCGCTTCGTAAACTTCCATCCGAAGACGTACGGCGCCAGCACCAGCCACGGCACATAAAACCCGACTGTCTCGCGCAGGTTCACGCCCAGTCCCATCAGCGCCGCGCCAACCAAAATCAGCCACAGTTTCCTTTGCTGCACGCCGCGGAGGTGCACAATCAGCGCGACCGTCAACACGAGCACCGACGGAACGTCAGTCATCACCTGCCCGCCGTAAAGCACAAACACCGGCGAGAAAACAACGAGCAGCGCCGCCATCGTCGCACTGAAAAGCGAGCCACTCAGGTCGCGCGCGAGCACCCACACCGCAACAATTGCCAGCGGCGCCTGCGCCACCACCGCATACTTGAACAGCAGGTAAGCGTTTTCAGGTTGTAACTGGAAGAGTCTGCGTCCGGCGACGAAAAGCAGGTGATTGCTGGAGATGAACAGGTTGCGTCCGAGCGCCATCGACGACGGATAGCCCGTCAGCGACAGCATCGTGTAATCGAGACCGTCCCAGTCACCGATGAATGGATCGACGAAGTAAAGAACGAGCGCAAGCGCGATGATCGCTGGTGGCAACCACCACCGCCAGTTGCTCCAGAAGGATGCGGCGCCAGGTTGGCGGGCGAGAGAGACGTCAGGCGTGTTTGTCGTCAGGGACTGGTTCAACTAGTTGAGCATCGATCGGAGTTTCCGGTCGCTTCACCATCTTTACGCGATTACCCTGCGCATTGTACTCAACTTCGTCCATGATGTTGTAGATGAGGAGCACCCCACGGCCCGACGCGCGGAACAAGTTGGCTGGGTCGCAGGGATCGGGGATCTCGCGGATATCGAAGCCTTCGCCCTCGTCTTCGACGGTGAAGCTTGCTTCCTTCGGCGTTAATTCCGCGGTGATGCGAACCAGTTTCGATGGATCGCTCTTGTTGCCGTGTTTGACGGCGTTTACAAATGCTTCATCAAGAGCGACGAAAAGGTTCGAACGCTCGAGTTTGATCAAGCCCAACTTCGCCACACGGTCCTGCAAGTACTCGAGCACACCGTTCATCAACGACAAGTCGCTCGGCAGCTCAAACTCAATCTTTTCGTGAATGTGGTGGAGAATCTTTGGATCGTCGACGTAACGGAGTTTGTACGCGAGCGTTTTTTCGACGATTTCGCGCAGCTCTTCGCGGTTGTAGGGCAGGCGCAGGTAGTTCGCCGCACCCATTTTGAAGGCTTTAATGTCGCTGAACGGTTGTCCGTTTACTTCCGCTTCGGAAAGGTCGCTGATGATTAGATCGAAGGAGTCGAGGTCGTCGCGGTTGAGTGCCTTGTCGCGTTCCGCGGCCGCGACCACGTCGTGGCCGAGATCTTCGAGAGCCTGTTCGAGCAGAACACGCAACTCATCGTTATTGTCGACGATGAGAATTCGGCGTTTTTCCATCCAGCTCCTATCCAACTAAACCCGAGTTGTGCGAGGAGAGAAACCTGCCGCGGGAGCACAACCGACGATTGGCTGTACGAAAACCTATCGCCGCGCGTTCGAAATATATCAGATCCTGCTACACTACGCCTCCTGTTCGTCCACATGAGTAGCCCTAATCCGCAGTCGTTTCTTCAATCCGTGTTTACGCATGGCTAAACCGGGAAAGCTGCAAACGCTTCTGGAATATGCCGCGGCTAAGTCCGTTCTCACCGGCCTTGGAATGTTGCCGGGTCCGGCGGCTATAGCAGTCGGAAAGTCGATGGGGCGCGTCTTCTACCTCCTGGCCAGCGAACTCAAGCGAACCGCCGGTATCAATCTGCGCCTCGCGTTTCCTGAGAAAACCGAAGCAGAACGAAGCGAACTGGTGCGGGAATGTTTCGACAACCTCGGCCGGGAACTCGGTCTCTTCAGCCAGTTCGGAAGTCGCTCGCGCCAACAGCTGATCGACATGATCGAGCCGAGCGGTTTCGAGAACCTCGACGCCGCGATCGAGAAGTACGGCAACCGCATCATCCTTTGGACGGCCCACCTCGGAGCGTGGGAGCTGACAAGCTTCGGCTTCTCATTTCTTGGCCATCCGTTCACATTCCTGGTAAGACGAATCGACAATCCGCGGATCGAGGAAATGGTTGATCGCGTCCGCACCCGTTTCGGCAACAAGACCCTCGACAAGGTCTCCGCCGCGCGTTCGATGGTCAAGATCTTGCGCAATGGCGAGGCGCCACTCGGTTTGTTACTGGATCTCAACACGCTTGAAGACGAGGCGATCTTCGTCGACTTCTTCGGGGTCCCCGCGGCCACCAGTTTCATAGTCTCGAAACTCGCCGTTCGCACAAACGCGCCGCTGCTCCCCGTCTTCTCGCCCTGGAACGAAGCAACGAAGAAGTTTCAACTAATCGTCGAGCCAATGGTCGAACCTGAAATAACCAGCGACGAAGAAGCCGACGTCCGCCGCCTGACCACCCGTCTGTCGCTCATGATCGAAGACCGGATCCGCCGGCATCCGGGTCAATGGCTATGGGTCCACAAACGCTGGAAAACAAGACCGCCCGGCGAGCCGCCGATTTATTAAAACCGATGGCATCTGTGGTTAAATACTGCCCGCCCGTGATGCAAGGTAACCGCGCTTACGAATTTGCTGACCTGTCAGACTACTCGTTCAAAGATCGCTTTTTAATTCGCGCGGCTGACCTCGTTTTTTATTCACTGATCAGCCTGATCGGACTGACCGCGCGCTTCGAAGTCACGGGATGGGAAAACCACGAGAAGGCCGAGGCGAATGGCGGACTTCCGATCTACGTCTTCTGGCACGACCGCATTTTTCTAACGACTTACTGGTGGCGCAAGCGAAGGATCGTGGTAATGACGTCGCGCAGTTTTGACGGCGAGTACATCGCGCGGTTCATTCAGCGTTTCGGTTACGGAGCGGTGCGCGGATCCAGCACGCGCGGCGCGGTCGGGGCGATCGTCGAAATGGTGCGGCTCATGCGCGCGGGTTGTACGACGGCGTTTACGATCGACGGTCCGAAAGGTCCGCGCTACGTTGCGAAAATGGGCGCCGTATTGTTGGCGAAGAAGTCAGGTCATCCGATACTTCCGGTGACGATGGCGCTGGACCGTTACTGGACGACGCCGAGTTGGGACAAGTTTCAGATTCCGAAGCCGTTCACACGCGCGCATGTTTACGTCGCACCGCCGATATACGTCCCGGCCGATGCGGATGACAACCTCCTCGCCGCCAAACGCAACGAACTACAGCAAGCCCTCGACGATTTGAATCAACTCCCCGTGTAAATCCACGCTTCAAGAAAGGTATCGAACTTCGAATGAGATCAATCGCCGCTACCGCCCTGTGTCTCTTCCTCATCGCTAACATCGCCACCAGCGCCTCCGCGCAAGGCGCGCTCAAGCCTCCGACCGAATCCGCGATGGATCGTTTTCTTCGTTACGTGAAGATCGACACGCAGTCGGCGGAAGATCAAACGACTGTGCCAAGCACGCGCAAGCAACTCAATCTCGCAAACCTGCTCGCAAAAGAACTGACCGCACTCGGCGCACAGAACGTTCGCGTCAGCGAGTTTGGAATCGTTTACGCGATGATCCCGGGGAACCTCGCAGATAATTCGAAAGCTCCCGTGGTTGGTTTGATCGCCCACATGGACACGTCGCCCGCGGTGTCAGGCGAGAACGTCAACGCGATCGTTCACAAGAATTACCAGGGCGGGAACATCGTGTTGCCGAAAGATCCCACGCAGGTGATCACGCCCGACAAGAACCCCGAACTAAAGCAGTTGATTGGCGACGACATCATCACCGCCGACGGCACGACATTGCTCGGTTCCGACGACAAAGCCGGTGTCGCAGAGATCATGACGATGATCGACACGCTGCGTGAGAACCCGCAACTGAAGCATGGCGGCATCGCGATCGCGTTCACGCCCGATGAAGAAGTCGGAGGCGGCATCGAGAAGTTCGACATCCCGAGCTTTGGCGCTAAAGTGGCTTACACTGTTGACGGCGGTGAGCTCGGCGAGATCAGCGATGAAACGTGGAGTGCTCGCACCGCGACTGTGACGTTTCAAGGTAAGAGCACGCATCCCGGCACGGCGAAGGGAATCATGGTGAATGCGATGTACGCGCTCGCCGATTACGTAAGCCGGTTTCCGAAAGACATGTTGCCGGAAACGACTGAAAAGCGCGTCGGGTTTGTTCATCCGTACGCGGGCGTGATCGACGTCGAGAAGTCGGATCTGAAGATCCTGTTGCGCGATTTCGATGTCAGCGGGCTCGAGGCGAAAGAGAAGATGCTGCGCGACATGGTGAAGCAAACGGCGGCG
>DATANW010000224.1:0-14048 GCA_036266055.1 Pyrinomonadaceae bacterium
AGCGCTTGAGCCAACTGGATTCGTTTTGCACGCCGTACAAAATAGCGGAACAGGAGGCCCAGCGGCAAAAGCAGGAAGATGGTGACTGGAACCATCACGATCACGAATCGAATCAGGAACAACAGGAGCCCCGAACCGAAATCAACGCCGTCGGAAACAGATTCGCGTACGCTGCGTCCGAAGCTGCTGGTACTCACCACGATCTGGCGTGGCGTTTCGAGGTTGGCGGTGATTGTCGAAAGGCTGGAACGGTTTTCGAGAAAGCGTTTTCGTCCTTCAAGCTTCTCGATGTCGGTGCGGACGTCGGCGATCTGACGCTGCACTTCGAGAGCGTCCTCGACTTTTCTCGCCTGCTTCATGATGTCGAGGAACTGAACTTCGAGCGCTTTTTGCGTGCGAATGCGTGCTTCGAGATCGATGAACTCTTCGGTGACGTCGTTTCCGGTGACGTTTTCTTCTTTCAGCGTGCTAGCGAGACCGCGGATCGCGTCGAGCGCCGCACCGAACCGTTCGGCGGGAACACGCACGACGAGTTTGATATCGAGTGTTCGCTTCGCGGGCTCGGCGTTCTCGCGTTGCTTTGCTTCCGACGTCACAACGAAACCGCCGTGCGATTCGGCGATGGAAGTAACTCTATGTTGCATGTCGGAGGTTGAGTCGACCTCCATAGTAAGGTTTGCGTTGCGAATGATTTTGCGGTCGGCGGCTTCGGCTGCTGAGGCGGCAACGTCGACCTGGTTCATCGAGACTTGCTGCTGCGCCGCATTACCCAGCGAGTCGTAATATGCGACCGCCTGCGTTTTGGTGGCGTCGACGTCGCCAGCTGGCTGTGCAGGTGCTGGCGCCGTTTTCGTAGCCTGTTCTGAACTCGAAATGCCCTCATATTTTTGCGCGACCGCGGTTGGAGCGTTTGCTGTGCCCTCCTTGCTACTGCTACACCCGGCAGACGCCAGCAAAAGAGCAAGCACTAACCCGAGGGGAGTTTTCATGATGGCCCTCCATAAGTGTAATTCGAACGACACTCATGGAACGCTCGCGCCGGTGATACTTGCGCTCTCACGATTAGGCAGTGGTATTTTCTTATTCCTGGTCCCCATCCCCGTCGGGTTTTTTGATCCCGAACTTCTCCAGACGATACTGAAGCGTTCGGAACGTCAGGCCGAGGAGTTTGGCGGCTTTGGTGATGTTGTAGTCCGTTTGCTCCATGGCCTGGGTGATAAGGTTGCGCTCGACGTCCTCGAAGTTGATTCCTTCCGCCGGTAACTTGAACGCGCCTTCCGCGGCTGGGCCGGCATCCTGGCGAACTTCCGTCGGCAGATCCTCCAACGTGATCTGGTCGCCTTCGGCAAGGAGGATGGCGCGCTCGATTGCCGACTCCAACTGCCGCACGTTGCCGGGCCAACTGTAGTCGAGCATCACTTTTCGCGTTTCCGCCGTCAGGCCTGTGATCAGTCTCGACGTGTTGCGTGTGTGTTTCTTGAGGAAGTAGTCGATGAGCACCGGAATGTCGTCGCGACGTTCGCGCAGCGGTGGAACGTCGATCGACAACACGTTGATGCGGTAATACAGGTCATCACGAAAACGCCCGTCGCTGACCATCGCACGCAGATCGCGATTCGTCGCTGCGATCACGCGGACGTCGACATTGATCTCGTGCGTACCGCCAACGCGGCGGATCTTTCGTTCCTGCAGCGCGCGCAGGAGTTTCGCCTGAATGCCGACGTCAAGCTCGGCGATCTCGTCGAGAAACAACGTGCCGCGGTCCGCGATCTCAAACAGACCTTTCTTCTCAGCGTGCGCGCCCGTAAACGATCCTTTCTCGTGTCCGAACAGTTCCGATTCCAAAAGGTTCTCGTTGATCGCCGCGCAGTTGACTGCCTGAAACATCTCCGTCGAACGTGGTGACTGATTGTGAACGGCGCGCGCGATCAGTTCCTTGCCGGTTCCTGATTCGCCGCGAATTAAGACCGTCGAATTGGACCGCGCGACTTTCAAGATCATCTTCTTGACGGTTTCCATCTTCGGCGACGCCGAAATGATCTCGACGTCGATCGCGTCGAGACGATCGAGAGCGCGGTTGATTGTTTCCAGCAGCGCGGCCTTGTCGTACGGCTTCTCGAGATAATCAAACGCACCGCGCCGCAAAGCCTCCTTTGCTGACTCGATCGAGCCATGGGCGGTGAGCAGGATCACGATGATTGAAGAATCGAATGCGAGCAGATGTTGCAGCAGCTCGATTCCGTCCATGCCCGTCATCTTCAGATCGGTCAACGCCAGATCGAAACGTCGATCTTTGGCAAACTTCAGTGCTGCCTCGCCTGAGGCGGCAGTGGTTACGTCGTAACCTTCATCGACGAGGATCATCTCGAGTATCTCTCGCTGCGATTTCTCGTCGTCAACAACCAGTATGTTCTTACGTGACATATTTTCAGTTCTCTTTAGTAGCCGGAAGAATTATCGTGAACGTTGTACCGCTGCCTTGTTTTGACTCCACGCTGATCGTGCCGCCATGATCGTCAACGGCTTTCTTTACAATCGCCAGGCCCAACCCCGTGCCTGTGTCCTTGGTAGAAAAATAAGGTTCGAAAACTTTGGCGATGTCCTCCGCGGAGATGCCGCAACCGCTGTCGGAGATCTCGACCTTCACGGAGTTCGCGTCTGCGTTCGACAGTTTGATCGAGACGTTGCCGCCGCCGCCGTCGATCGCTTCTACCGCGTTGACGACGAGGTTAGTAAACACTGAACGAAGCGATTCGCGATCGGCCGGCACCTTCGGCAATGGACCATCCTGGATGATTTTGGTTTCGATCCCGCACTCTTCCGCGCGACCTTCGACCAGACGCAGCGCGTCTTCGGCTTCTTCGCGAATGTCCAGATCCTGCAACTCGAGTGTCGAGGGACGTGAGTACTTCAGAAAATCAGAGATATGACGATTGATGCGTGCGACTTCCGTTTTTAGTTGCGCAGTGAGTTGGATAAACGTCGCCTTCTTCTCCGGATCGGCCGGCGAGAACGACGAACGGAGATGATCGAGCGTCAGATTGATGTAATTCAAAGGATTGCGAATATCGTGAGCGATCGCCGCGGCAAGTCGTCCGACGACCGCGCCTTTCTCAGCCTGGTGTAACTGAAATTCGAGTTCGCGAGCGCGACCGAGTTTCGCCGTCATCTCGTTAAATGCCGTCGCGAGCGTGCCCATCTCGTCACGGCGACCGGTTTGCACCCGCACCTCGAAGTTGCCGCTCGCGACGTTCCGTGCTGCGAACGCGAGTTCTTTGATAGGACGCGTGAATCGCCAGACGAAGAACCCGGTAATGAGCGTCGTGACAAACAACACGGCGAGAGTCAACAACGCCGAGCGAGACGTTTGCCGTTCAAAAACGTTCGTCAGGACGTTTGCCGAATCGAGGACGACGATGATGAAGCGGCGTCCCTGGTCCGTCTCCACTGGAAAAAAGAACGCGCCGGCTTCGCCGAAATCCGGAGTGGTGGAAGGTGGAATCCACGACGGCAGTGGTTGTTCACTTTCGTTGCCGGATGGCACCACGCTACGCAGGGGCAGCAACTGTATGTCCTTGAACTGGACGTAACGCGACGAGTTGTCTGCGTTCTTACGCGGATTGTACTCAGGGTTAAGACTGTCCCAGATGTTCCCGGCGTCGTCGACGACGAGGATGTTTCTGACGCGCACTCGTTTGTTGTTAAGCAGCGGGTCGTGCATTTGACCGACGATGTCGACGAGATACTTTTCGCTCTGAAGACTCTTCAGCCCGAGTCCGATGCCGGTCATGATCGCCTGCTCCTGTTCGATGATCATGCGGGCGTTGGCTTTGACTGCGCGCAGGTTGAAGTAGTACTGAATGCCGAGCGTGAGCCCGAGCATCAGAGCGAGCAGCAGCAGTAGCCGCGCACGAAAACTTTCTACCAGAGCAGGAAATCTCATCGCGAACTAAGAGGAACGGTCTGGGTTACTGGTTGTCGATCTGATTAAAACTGGTGCGACAGGCAACTCGACTCGTGTTATCGCGCGTCTGCCTTCCAGCGAAATATGTATAATCGATTACTTTTTTATTGCCCACAACTGCAGTGCGATGTTATATTTGCGTCGGCCTCAAATCAATGTCCCCAGAGGCCGTCGTTAGGGAAACTCTTCCCACCCTCAATGTTGCAGTGGAATGTTTGAGTAAAGCGGCAGAAAAAGAGGCGTTTTTGAAAGAGCTCAGAACTGCAATTGAAGAAGCATTTGGAAGGGTTGTCGCCGTCGGCAGCCGGAATTACGACCCGATTTACCGTCTTTCGTAAGTAATCCCTAAAGAGAAAGGTGTTTAGGCCTGATGACTTTGCATTTCCATTCCCCTAAACGAACCCGGCTCGTTTTTCTTGCAATTATTTTATGTTCGCTTGTTTTTTCTGGAGTTGTTTACGGGAAGAAGAGAGCCTCTTCGGGACGCAGCGCCCGCTCAGCTAAAAGTAAAAAATCCACTGCCCGAAACCGGGCCTCCGGCCGCTCGTCGCGACGTGGCGGCAGACAGGTCGCGATCAACTCGCGACGTGGACGCGGCAGTCGTGTTTCCGCCCGTGAGATTCGCCGTCAACAAGCAGTCGTCGCTCGCGATCAATCCAATTCTTTAAAAGCACTGCAACGTCGCCTCGGTCGTGCGCCCACGAAACGAGAGCGCGCTGCTGAGCTGCGTCGCGTTGCTTCGCGTCATCGACGTGGGCTGCTCGAAGCGCGTCGTCGTGCTGAAGCCGCTCGCCGAGCCGCCATAGCGCGTCAACGAGCGATCGATAATGCGTTGCGCAATGAAGTGCAAGCGATGATCGCACGGGATGACTTAACTGGCGAAGATCCTGAAGTGCGTCGTATCGCTGTGAACGCGTTGGGTAATCACGCGGGCACAGTCGTAGTGATGGATCCGATGACCGGTCGTGTTTACTCCGTTGTGAATCAGGAGTGGGCTTTGCGTCGCGGATTCAAACCGTGCTCGACGATCAAGTTGGTCACCGGTGTTGCGGGACTCTCCGAAAATGCGATTCCGGCGGTCGACACCGTCGGCGATGGCTACAGAATCGATTTAACTTCAGCCTTGGCCCATTCTGACAATCCCTTCTTCCAACAAGTCGGCACCAAGATCGGTTCGGAAAAGATGGTGACTTACGCTCGCGAGCTTGGGCTCGGCGAGAAAACGGGGCTCAACGTTCCGTTCGAGTTTCCGGGCCGCTTGCCTGAGATCAAACCGGGAATCATCGAGAGACGCATGTTCTCGCACGCCGATGGTTTTGAAGTGACGCCGTTGCAGTTAGGTACTTTGGTTTCGGCGATGGCGAACGGCGGCCGTTTGCTTCAACCGCAGATTCCGCACTCGCCGAAGGAAGCGGCGAAGATGAGTCCGAAGGTCCGCCGCCAGCTGGATATCACCAGCGACGTTTGGGCGCGGATGGTGCCCGGAATGGTTGGCGCCGTGAACTACGGCTCAGGCCGCAAGGCTTACGATCCGACGCAGACCGTGGCCGGCAAGACCGGAACTTGTATCGGTGATGGCGGCTGGGTCGGTTTGTTTACTTCGTACGCGCCGCTCGCGAATCCACGCCTTGCCGTGGTCGTGATCGCGCAGGGAACCGACGGTCGCCGTCATTTCCCCGCAGCCGTGGCCGGCGAGATTTATCGCGGCTTGAACCACCGGTTCGGTACTGCCATTAACCTCCAGGTCGCTTCCACGCTCGACGACGAAGAGAAGGAAGTCGCCGACGCTGAGGAAGCAGCGGAACAGACGGCCGACTCGATGGCGGCTGAAACGCCGGAAACGAGTTCAGCCGTGCCGGCTGCGAAGCCTTCGTCAACCACCGCGCCGGGCACCACGCCGGCACCGAAGACCGCAAGCCCCAACCCAGTCAAGCGAGTGCTGATGCCTCTCGAAAAGAAGCCCGAGCCGCAAAAGAGCACTCAACCAACGACAACAACTCCAGGCGTCACGGCACCCGCTGACCAGCAGCGCCCGCGCCGCACGCAACCGAATCACTAGTCATTCGCGTCCCGTAAAGTTCGATTTTAGCTTGCGCCGGAAATTTCACTTCCGGCGCATTTTTTTTAAGGTTTTTCCATACTAAGCACTCATATCCTTGACACGCTCAGCGGGTTGCAGGCATATTGCGGGCGTTCTAAACCACGGTTTTTAAAACATAAGCGAAGCGCATCCTCCGCGGATGCAAAAATCGGCAACCGGTTTCTCTTCCGCTCGCATCCTAAAGTCCCTATGCGGTGTTCGAAGAACTGGAGCCCTCTGCGCGACTGTTGAAAAAGTTTTTTGGAGGTTTCGACAACTAATGAAGAAGATGATGATGCTTTTAACAACGGGGGCGACAGTCGCATTGCTCGCTCTACCGGTTGCAGCGAACACTTCGGTCGTTGCCACTGCCAACGCCGCGCAGGACGCCTGTGCACCTGAAGCGCGCGACGTGTTGTACAAAACGTTTACCGATAATCGTCAGGCCGATCAGGCAAAGGCCTACGACGCTGCCAAGAAGTATTTGGCCTGCCCGGTTGCTACTCCGACCGAGGCCCAGACCAAGATTATCGAATATTTGACCCGGTGGGTCGGCCTGTACGAAAAGGGCAAACGCAAACAGACCTTCACCGACGAGCTCTATAACAAAAAGAATTACACCGAAGCCTTCAAGCTCGGAGGCGAGATCCTTAAAGACCAGCCCGACGACACCAAAGTAATGTTGGATCTCGGCGCGAACGGTTACCTCGTCGCAAGTCTGAACAACGCGCAATTGACGGCCGAAGCAGTCGACTACGCGCGAAAAGCAATTGCGGCGCTCGAGGGTGGCAAGACCGTCGAAGACTGGACCGGACTGCAGAACAAGGACGTCGCCCTTGCTTACGCTAACTACACGGTAGGCTCTCTAACGATCGAGAAAGATCCAGCCGGAGCCTTGAAGTATTTGATCAAGGCCGCGCAATACGAGACGCCGCTCAAGAAGTCGCCTGTCACTTACGCGTTGATCGCCGGAGCCTATGAGACGGGCCCTTACGCGAAGCTCTCGCAGGAATACACTGAGAAGTACAAGGGCAAAGATGAAACGCCCGAAAGCAAGTTAGCGCTGGCAAACATCCATCAGATCGTCGATCGCATGATCGATGGTTACGCCAGGGCCGTCGCGCTCGCGGGCTCCGATGCGAAAGTCGCGGCGCAGAAAACCGTGTGGAACGACAGCCTCAAGCAGTGGTTCAAGTTCCGCAATCCGGACATGCCGGAAACTGGAGTGGATGCAGTCGTAGCGGGCATTCTGGCGAAACCGTTGCCGCCCGAACCGACTCCGCTCGTCTCGTTGCCGGCAACCCCGGCCGCGACAACAACCGGAACTTCCGGAAGCGCGACGCCAACCACTACGGGAACTGGAAACGGCGCCGGTAACGGAGCCACCGCCCCAGCTAAACCGGCAGCTTCGCCGGCAGCTACACCTGCTGCGGCCAATACCAAACCCGCGGCAACCAAGCCCGGCGGTCCGAACAAGCCGCGGTAACGTCGTTACGTACCATTCATCGCAACGCCGGAAGCTCGTCGGTTAAGACAAGCTTCCGGCGTTTGTTATAATCCTGCACGCTTTGAAACACCCCGAAACGATCCCTGACCTCGACCTCCTCGAAACGGTTCTGGATTACAACTTCAAAGATCGAGCGTTGCTCGAACGGGCGATCACGCATCGTTCCTGGGCCCACGAGCGGGTCGGACCCGGTGACGAGCTCGAGGCGCGCAAACTGCACAACGAATCGCTCGAGTTCCTCGGCGATTCCGTGCTCGGCCTCGTGGTCGCAAATTATCTTTGCCGGAGTTATCCGGGCGGCACCGAAGGTGAGTTGTCGCGAATGAAGCACCGCCTGGTCAGTGCACCGACGTTGGCGAAGGCGTCGCAAGGTCTGACCCTGGGCGAGTTTCTTCGGTTCGGACGCGGAGAAGAGAAGAGTGGCGGCCGACAGAAGAACGCGCTGCTCGCCGACGTGTTCGAAGCAATTACCGGCGCGATTTTTCGGGACGGCGGACTGGAAGCGGCGACTCGTTTCGTCTGTCATGCATTAAGGGCCGAGCTGGCGGCAGCGGATCCGCTGGCGGCTGCGAAAGCCGACTACAAAACGATGTTGCAGGAGAAGCTGCAGGCCGAACGGCGGCCCGCTCCTCGTTACACCGTGATTGAAACGCTCGGTCCGCCGCATCAACGCATATTTCACGTCGAGGTCTCGTGGGACAGCGGCAGCATTCAGGGTGAAGGCCACTCGATCAAAACTGCCGAAGCGGCGGCGGCGAGGGCGGCGCTCGAGGGCATGAGAGCGCAGGAAACGAAAGCCCAGGAGCCGGATTCGTAAAACCCTTGTGAAGCTATTCTCGTAAGCAACTTGACCGCTGCCAGCAACGTCTCTAGGATGGATTTTCAATGGCGACTAACCCAACGACTGACAAGGTGAAGACCGGCGACCCGGACACTACCACCGAAGCCAAACCTTTTTCATTCTCGCGAATCTTCAATCGCAACGGCCACGAGAAGAAGGAAGTGCCACCTGCGGCGCCGAAAGGTCCGCCGAAAACGTGGATGCGCGAGTATTTCGAGTCGGCAGTGGTAACGGTGATCATGGCGCTGTTCGGAATGACTTTCATCGTTCAAGCGGTCAAGGTTCCGACGGGTTCGATGCAGAACACGATCACCATCGGGGATCATCTGCTGGTAAACAAGTTCATCTTCGCTCCCGGCGAATCGCTGCCGTTTCTGCCGCAGCGAGAGATCCGCCGCGGCGACATCATCGTTTTTAAATATCCAGGCAATCCATACAATCCGTCGCGAGACAACCGCTCTGATAACAAACCGATTTTGACGAACTATGTGAAGCGCGTCATCGGCTTGCCCGGCGACCGCATTCGCATCGAGGGACAGAACGTCATCGTCAACGATAAAGTCATTCCGGAGCACCGCATCGAGGCGCTCGAACGCGGCGACAAAGATCCGTTGGCAATCGTCAACTCGCCTGAACGCAAACCGGAAGAACCCTACGACGTCTACTACCAGCCGAGCGAAGGAATGACCGTCGGCGACTTGTTCGACGGCAAGGATGAAATCACGGTGCCGCCCAGCAGTTACTTCGTGATGGGAGACAACCGCAATAACAGCGAAGACAGTCGTTACTGGGGGTTTGTCCCACGCGATCTGGTGATCGGCCGCGCGATGTTTGTGTACTGGTCCTACGACGAAGGCGCTCCGGCAACCGGTTGGGGCATCATTGCCGATATCCTCGTCAACACTCGTTGGAGCCGGACCGGTACACTCGTCAAATAAGTGTCAGGTACAAACATGTGAGATCTGCGGTGATTAATGTTGTTCGAATCGCGCTATCGGCGTGTTTGCTTGTCTTCACAATCGCCTTACAGTCTGCTTCAGCCCAGAACAAGAAGAAACCGGCCGCTAAGCCCGTTCCAGTCGACGAGCTAACCAAACTGCGCAACGAGTTCGTCAAGTCGACAAACGAGTACAAGTCGAGCCTGGTAAAGCTGATCGCGATCTACGAGAACAACGTCAAGAAGGCGGAAGACAAGCTGGCCCAGTCGAAGAAGTTGCTCGACGAGGGACTGATCTCGAAAGTTCAGTATCAGGAGAACGAGCTTGCCGTAAAAGACGAGCAGGAAAAACTCAACGGCGCGCGACGCCAGTTAACCGATGCCGACGCGCAGATCGCGGCGATTCTCGTCGAGACTGAAGCTGAGAAAACGATCGCCAAAAACCTGCGTCTCGCGCGGCAGGGTCTGGTGCGCACTACGTCTTTCACCCGCTACACCGGCGCTGATGGTTGGGGCATTGGCGAAGCATACAAGATTCAGCGGTACTTTTCAGACACGTTCAAAAGAGAGCTGCCGATCGCCGTCTTCGGACAGGGCGCGATTCACGATCGCTGGCGGTTGGACCACCGTAACGCCATGGACATCTCGCTTCATCCGGACAGTGCGGAAGGAGAGGCGCTGCTCGGTTTTCTGCAGAAGAACGGAATTCCGTATTCAGCTTTTCGCTCGGCTATTCCCGGCACTGCGACTGGTCCGCACATCCATATCGGCCGGCCGTCGCATCGTTACTGAGCCTCAGATGAAACTCGTCACACTCTTGCTGATACTGCTTGGGCCACCAACGGCACTGGGATGGCAAATGAACGGCGGCGCGAACTCATTGAACGAAAAGCAGGCCTCGCATTTCGCGGCGCTCGCGTTGAAATGCGTCGCGCGCGAGTATCCCAACAAACCGGAACACGTCATCAACAACACGAGCGAGGTTAAGAGTCCGAAAGAGTTGCATCCGACTTTTTATGGCTGTTACGACTGGCACTCGTCCGTTCACGGCCACTGGATGCTGGTCCGGTTGCTGAAGACGTTTCCGAACCTACCAGAAGCAGCACAGATCCGCAGCGCGCTCGAGGCGAACCTGACCGCGGAGAATGTTCAGGCCGAAGTCGCTTACATGCGCCAGCCAAACCGCCAGTCGTTCGAGAGGACCTACGGTTGGGCCTGGTTGTTGAAGTTGGCGGAGGAGTTGATGACGTGGAAGGACGCCGATGGTAAGCGATGGTCCGCGAATCTTCAGCCGCTCGCCGAACTGATCGCGAGTTCGTACCGCAGTTTTCTTCCAAAGCAGACCTATCCGATCCGCACCGGCGTGCATCCCAATACCGCTTTTGGACTCGCTTTCGCTCTCGACTATGCAAAGACGAGCGGCGATCGTGAACTCGAGGCACTCTTGAAGGAACGCAGCCGCACCTATTTCGCCAAGGACGTCAACTATCCGGCAGGATGGGAACCGGGTGGCGAAGACTTCTTTTCCGCTGCGTTGATGGAAGCGGACCTGATGCGTCGCGTGATGCCGTACGACGAGTTTGGACCGTGGTTTACTCGCTTTCTACCGATGGTTGGGAAGGGCGAGCCGTCCGCACTCATGACTCCGGCGATCGTGACGGATCGTAGTGATCCCAAACTGGTTCATCTTGATGGTTTGAATCTCAGTCGCGCGTGGTGCATGCGTAGCATTGCGCGTGCTTTGTCTCCCAAAGATTCCGCACGAGCGGCGCTGGACGCAGCCGCCGAGAAACACGCCGCCGCCGCGCTCGCCCACGTCGCTAGCGGCGACTATGCCGGCGAACACTGGCTCGCATCGTTCGCCGTTTATCTGCTGTCAACCGAAGCTCCGTGAAGGGCGATACCTCCCGCAAAGGCGCAAAGGTGCGAAGCAAGGACCAGGGCAGGTATCAAGCGCATCGCTGAAAGCCTTGGCGTCTTTGCGCCTTTGCGGGAAACTCATCGTCGCCTGCAAGTCTCTCCGCTTTTCGTCGTTCAGTTACCGAGTGTGACTCGCCATGAAAACAATCATTCTTTCCGTCGCCGTCTTTGTCTTCCTGTTATTCAACGCCGTCACCCAGCAAATCGCCCAGCAAGCGGATTATTCGCAGCAACGGGCAGCCGCCGAGAAGGAGTATTCACAAAAGTCGTATCAGCGTGCGAATGAGCTGTACACGCAGGTCGACAAGTCGAAACTCTCGGCGACCGAACTTCGCTGGGTCGAATTTCGTCTGGCGGACACTTCGTGGCGCGCCCAGGCGGCGACGCAAACTTTTGATACGACCAAAATCGACGAAGCGCGCAAGCAGCTTGCGGAGTTGATTCGCGCTGCCGACAAAGACGTCGATCGCGATCTGGTATGGGCGGAAGCGCACGAGTCTCTGGCCGACTCATTCTGGACGTCTCGCAACAACCTGAACTGGGCCGCTGCCTGGCCTCACTACGAGCAAGCGCTTGATTGGTGGGCGGGGCAACGCGATCTCGAGCGAGCACGTGCCCGGTATCTCGCAATTGTTTTCAGGGCTGCGACGCCGCCCATTGCGGATCAGTACTACGTCTACACGAATTACGGGAACTACATCCCGCTGACCGTCCTCGAGGATGCCCTCAAGATCAGCACCAACGCCAACGATCGCTCACAACTGAATTTTCTCATCGCGATGACGATGCGTTACACCGGCGGCGGCGACATCGCTGCGCGTCAGCGCACACCCGATTATTTTGAAGAGGCATTGAAAGCCGGTAAGCAATCGCCGTGGTACGACGACGCTCTGTTCTACTACGCCGAGTGGTTGAACAACACGGGCCCAATGGTCGAGGTCCAGGGAACGTGGCAGCCGCAACCTGACTACGTGAAAGCAGTCGAACTGTTCCGCCGGCTGACGACAGAGTTTTCCGCCGGCGAAACGCGTTATTTCGAGCAGGCACAGGCGCAGATACGTTACATCACCACACCGGCCGTAAGCGTCAGCTTCATGAATATCTTTCTGCCGGATTCGGAGCTTCAGTTTTATCTTAGTGCGCGCAATGTCCGGCGACTCGATTTCACGCTCTACAAAATCGACCTGACGCGTGACATTACCTACAACGAGTCAACCGACAAAGACGAAGGCACTGGCGAGGCGGGGAACTGGATGCAGCGAATGTCCACCGCCGGCAAAGAAGCCGTCAAAACATGGTCCAAAAACATCGACGTGGCGGACTACAAACCAGTCAACGAACAGGCCCGTATCGACGGAAAGTTGCCGTTAGGAGCTTACTTGCTCGAGGCGACGACCGATTCGGGAGGTATTAACGCTCGCGATCTTTTGCTCGTGTCAGACGCGACGGTGATGCTGAAGTCGTCGGGCAATCAGGCGCTCGTGTTTTTCGCAAACGCCCTCACCAGCGCGCCGATCGCGAACGCGAACGTCACGCTGTGGGAAAACTACTACGAGAGCAGCTGGCGTTGGCGTCGTGTCCGGCAAACAACCAACGCGGACGGAATAGCCCAGTTTCCACTTCGTGAGATCAGCGGTTCGCGCAACCTCTATGTGACCGCGTCCGGAAACGAACGGCAGGCTTTTGCTGCGGGTAATAGTTATCGTACGCGCGACTCGGAGGACTGGCGCATTTACGCGTTCACCGATCGCCCGGCATATCGTCCGAAGGAGATGATGCAATGGAAGATCATCGCGCGTCGGTCCGGAAGCGGAGTTTACTCGACACCGGCCAACCAGGTGGTCGCGTACCAGATCAACGATCCCCGCGGAACCAAAGTCGTCGACGGCAAGGCAACGCTCAACTCGTTTGGCAGTGCGTGGGGCTCGCTCGAATTAGGCGAGCAACTGCCGTTGGGCCAGTATCAGATTCAGTTCTGGGACGAAACGAGGAGCCATAACATCGGGTCCGCGGCACTCTTCAGGCTCGAGGAGTACAAGCTCCCCGAATTCAAAGTCCAGGTGCGAACTCCCGAGCAGGACGGAAAGAAGAAGGCGTTTCGACTTGGCGAGCAAGTCGAGGTTGATATTCAGGCCGACTATTATTTTGGTGGTCCAGTCACCAACGCGTCAGTCGAGGTGGTGGTCTACCAGAGTCCTTTCTATCACTACTGGTTCCCGCGCCGCGATTATCCGTGGTACTACGAAGATATCGAACGACAACAGCGCGGTTACTACGGCTACGGGCGCGGACAAGTTATCAAGCGCGAGACGATCAAGACCGACTCGACCGGCAAAGCACGACTAACATTCGATTCGCCACGCGAAAACTACAATCAGGACTTCGAATTTCGCATCGAGGCGCGAGTCGTCGATTCGTCACGACGCGAAATCGTTTCGTCTGACACCGTGCGTGTGACGCGACAGCGTTACTACGTCTATCCGCGTCCCGAAAGAAACATTTACCGCCCGCAGGACAAAGTCGGCGTCGATATAAAAGCGATGGACGCGAACGAGCAGCCCGTTCAAACAGAAGGCAAGGTAAAAGTAACCCGCGATTACTGGTGGGAGATCTGGGTCGACCCGCGTGGACGCGAAGTGCAGGGCGATGAGCTGCGACGCTTACAGCGCGCCGGGTCGTTTCCGCCGGCAACCCAACAAGGGCAATGGCAACTGAAGTTTCGTGGTTATCAACACGAGGACATTCTCACCACCACGCTGAAGACCGACGCCGAAGGTGTGGCCCATCTCAACTTCACCC
>DATANW010000225.1:0-3026 GCA_036266055.1 Pyrinomonadaceae bacterium
TGCCGAAGTCGCTGTCGCGCATCATCACCGGATTGGGAGTGCCCCACTTGAGATCCGTAAACTGCTTCGTATTTACAAAGTAAACCTCGGACTTCATCGGCGAATTGAAACCGTGCTTCCAAGCGCCCAGCTTCGAAAGTATCGGCGTGTTGCCGCCGTCGATCGTGTAACGGCCCGGGGGAAACTGGTCCGCAATCTGGCCCTCATGCACAAAGATCGCGGCCTGTGATTCGCGCACGATTAGCTGTGCGCCGTTCTTGATCTCCTGATCTTTCACCGGAAAGCGATACACGAGAGTGTTGCTGCTGTCGTCGAGCCACTCGATTACCTCGATGAACTGCGAGCTGGGGCTTAGGCGGTCAAGTATTCCCATTTGAGCCTCATTTCCTGACAAAGAATCGAAACCAGCCGGATTATACGATCAGACGGGGGAATTTGATGCACGCCTCTGATGTACTGAAAACCAGTTGCGGTGCCTGACTACGATCAAAGCCGCAAAACCGCCGGCTATGTCAATCAGGCTGTCGTAAATCGAGCCAGTGCGGGAGGGGACGAAGGACTGATGATACTCATCGACGAGGGCGTAGACAACAATGAGGATTACAGAGGCGAGGAACCAACGCGTGCGCAACCCCTCGCGCGTCGAGCCCCGAAAAGCCCGAGCGGCGAGAAGTCCGAGCAGCGCGTACTCGGTCAGGTGCGCGATCTTTCGCGTGACGGCGTGGATCGTCAGCATCGTTTCCGGCGTTGTATCCGGAAACAGCCACAGGACGAGTGGTCCAATAATTCGCGAGGTGTTTGAGGCGGAAAAGTTGCCGGTTGAAGCGAACGAGATGAACGCCATCCAAGCGATAAGCGGGAGGTACCGGCTGAGTCGTGATCTCGTTATCGTTTTCTAATCCGTGTTTACTGAGGTCTGCTACAGTGCGGCCGCTCCGGAAACGACTTCGATAATCTCGTTGGTGATCGCGGCCTGACGGACGCGATTCATATTCAGCGTCAAAGAGTCGATCAGTTCGCTCGCATTCTTCGATGCTGAATCCATTGCCGTCATGCGCGCACCATGCTCGGAGGCTACTGACTCAAGCAGCGCGCGAAAGATCTGCGTCTCGACCAGTCGCGGCAACAGGCGCGCGAATATCTCCTCGGGTGGTTGTTCGTAGATGTAGTCGACGAGATTCACCGCTTGTTGAGACTTCGCTTCCGTCTCGTCTTGCTCAGCCCGCGCTACAGGCAGCAACTGTTCGAGCACGACGCGCTGCGACAGCACCGACTTGAACTCGTTGTAGATGAGAAACACTTTGTCGATGCCGGGGTCCTCGGTGTACAGCTTGATGGTGTGGCGAGCGACTTCGAGTGCTTCTGAAAACTCGACGCGGCCTTTGCCGGTCAGCCCGAGAAACTCTCCGACGAGCGTCGCGTGACGATTGCGGAAGAAGTCGCGGCCTTTACGTCCAATCGGGAGAAGCTCGACGGTCTTCTCGGGATTGTCTTTGATGAACGCTTGCGCGGCCTTCGTCAGGTTGGTATTGAACGCGCCGCACAGTCCCTTGTCGGCAGTGACCAGGACGAGCAAGTAACGCTCGTCGCCACGTCGATCGAGCAGCGGGTGATGAAAATTTTCGTCGGTTCGCTTGGCGAGTTCGCCGAGCACTTCCATCATCTTGTTTGCAAAGGGACGCGCCGTCACGACGCGATCCTGCGCGCGCTTGAGTTTCGCGGCAGACACCATCTTCATGGCCTTGGTGATCTGCTGCGTGTTCTTTACCGACTTGATGCGCCGGCGAATGTCCAGAAGGTTCGGCATTGCTTAAGCTGATGGCGCCGCGGCCGAGGCCTCCCTTGCTGACGCCGCGGGGAAATCCATCGAGTCAGATTGCCGCTGCCATGTGTCTTTGAAGTCTTCCAACACTTGTTTGAGATCCGCTTTGATCTCGTCGGTCAGCGATTTCTTTTCCGCAATCGCGGCGAGCAGTCCCGGGTGCGAGTTCTCGACGAACTTCAACAGGGCCAACTCGAAGCGCCGCACGTCTTCGACCGCAACGTCGTCCACGTAACCATTGGTCGCGGCCCAGATCACGAGTACCTGTTTCTCGACGTCCACCGGTTGATACTGCGGCTGCTTCAGAATTTCTGTCAGTCGCTGTCCGCGCGCTAGCTGTGCTTGCGTCGCGCGGTCGAGATCGGAGCCGAACTGCGCGAACGCCTGAAGCTCGCGGAATTGGGCCAGGTCCAAACGCAACGTTCCGGCGACCTGTTTCATCGCCTTGATCTGGGCCGAGCCACCCACGCGCGAGACGCTGTTGCCGACGTTGATCGCCGGGCGGAAGCCGCTGTTGAAGAGGTCCGCTTCGAGGAAGATCTGTCCGTCGGTGATCGAGATCACGTTCGTCGGAATGTACGCCGAGATATCGCCCGCTTGCGTTTCAATGATCGGCAGGCTCGTCAGCGAACCGCCACCTTTGAGGTCGGAAAGTTTCGCCGCGCGTTCGAGTAGACGCGAGTGGAGATAGAAGACGTCGCCCGGATACGCTTCGCGGCCCGGTGGTCGTCGAAGCAAGAGCGAGATCTCGCGGTACGCGGCCGCCTGTTTCGAAAGATCGTCGTAAATCGTGAGCGCGTGTTTGCCGTTGTCGCGGAAGTATTCGCCCATCGCCGCGCCGGAGTAAGGCGCGAGAAACTGCATCGCCGCCGGATCGGAAGCAGTCGCTTTGATTACGATCGTGTAGTCCATCGCACCGAAGTCATGAAGCGTCTTAACGACCTGGGCCACGGTCGAAGCCTTCTGGCCGATCGCGACGTAGATGCAGACTACGTCTTTACCTTTTTGATTGATGATCGTGTCGACGGCGACTGCGGTCTTGCCTGTTTGTCGATCGCCGATAATCAGTTCGCGCTGACCACGACCGATAGGCACCATCGCGTCGATCGCCTTTAGACCAGTTTGCAGTGGCTCTTTCACCGGCTGCCGATCGACCACGCCCGGAGCGATCCGCTCGACGGGATAGTAGTGATCGGTGACGATT
>DATANW010000226.1:0-10403 GCA_036266055.1 Pyrinomonadaceae bacterium
GTTCCGATCATCGGGGTAGCGCGCGCGGGCTGGACTTTGGACCAACTGCGAGAGCGAGCCCGTGAGAGTTTGGAACAATCCGGCGGTCTCGACACGCACGCGTTTGCGAAACTTTCGAGCCTGCTGAATTACATCGATGGAGACTACCAGGATCCCGCAACCTTCGAGCGCCTAAGACAGATGCTGGACGGCGCCAAGCTCCCGCTTCACTACCTGGCGATCCCACCCAGCATGTTTGGCTCGGTCGTGCAGGGTTTGGACCATGCCAACTGCGCACACAATGCTAGAGTGATCGTGGAGAAACCGTTTGGTCGTGACTTTGCATCAGCCCAGGCACTGAACAACGTCCTTCATGAAGTCTTCCCCGAATCATCGATATTTCGCATCGATCACTATCTTGGCAAAGAAGCCGTGCAGAACCTTTTGTACTTCCGCTTTGCCAACGCCTTTCTGGAGCCAATCTGGAATCGCAATTTCGTGGACAACGTACAAATCACGCAGGCAGAAAACTTTGGCGTACAAGGTCGCGGCGCGTTTTACGAGGAAGTGGGCGCAATCCGCGATGTGGTCCAAAACCATCTCTTGCAAGTGATTGCGTTGTTGGCGATGGATGCACCGGCCGGACGTCACCACGATGCATTGCGCAGCGAAAAAGTTCAGTTGTTCAATGCGATGAGGCCGCTCAGTCCAAACGATGTGATACGCGGTCAGTTCCGCGGCTACCGCTCTGAAAAAGGTGTAGCTCCAGACTCACGGGTCGAAACGTTCGCGGCTGTCTGTCTCCACATTGACACGTGGCGCTGGGCCGACGTGCCCTTTTACATCAGAGCCGGGAAGTGCCTGCCGTTAACTACCACCGAGGTGGTGGTGACACTGAAACGACCGCCGATCGAACTATTCGATGAGATCGAAGCCTCTGAGAGAAATTATTTCCGGTTCCAGTTGAGTCCGGAAGTAATAATCTCGGTCGGCACGCAGGTAAAGCACCCGGGTGATGAAATGTCTGGCGAAACCGTCGAGCTGGTTGCGCGTCACACGGGCGCGCGCGAACAATCACCTTACGAGCGACTGCTGGGAGACGCGTTACGCGGTGACAACTCGCTATTTACTACCGACGCCAGTGTGGAGGCTGCATGGCGCGTGGTAGACCCGATTCTCGACCATTCTGGTTCCTTAGTAGAATATGAATGTGGCACTTGGCCAAGCGCCGCTGATTCGCTGGTCGCGGGTGGGTCGGGCTGGCACGAAATGACAACCGACGACCATTAACATTTAGGTACTGAAGCCTGCCGGCCGAGTGTGTTAACGGGAGGGTTATAGATTCAAGTCCTACCGGAGCCAGATAGGACGAAAGGCCGCTGCAGATCCTGCGGCCTTTTTTCTTTGCCAGGCTAATGAAGATCGAGAGAAACTTCTTCAATCTCTTTCTCAACTGCTTTCAACCCGTTGAGCAAAACGTTGCGATGTCGCGGATGTGTAGCGCGCTCGAGTTGTTGAAGCAATCTCGACCTGGACAGCTTCAGCGACTCGAGTCGCTCCTTGAGCACACGTTGTTCCTGTGTGATCTCAATTTTGGAAGCTTGCTGCTTGCGTGATTCCTCTTCCTCGATTTGATCGGCAATCGCCTTGCTTTCCCAGCCACGAGCCATCGCTTAATTCATCCCATCCAATATTGGCACACCGACTGAAATGAAGACGAGGACAAACTCATGAATGAAAAGAGTCAGCTTACGCATTTCAATGACATTTCAACTTTGGGTTTACATTAGCCTTATACACGTTGACTTTGCTCTAGACAGGAATAATTTCCAAGTGCTTTATCACAAAAAAACCCGAGTCTCTGCGTCCCAGCCACCGGACCAACTGCGGCCTTTCTCTTTGCAAAGCATCCCGCCAGTAAGATATCGTGCTGTCGCAAAGGGCACGGATCAAAGTGAACGTCCGCTCTAACTTGTTCAACTCCGTATGGCGCAGGAGGACTCACTCCGCGTTCGCGTATCTGTTGCTCCTGACGATCGCGTATGGCGCGATCGTGGAGGCAGCGCATAGCCACGGCTTTGCTTCATCGCGCCCTTCGCAGATCACGGTCGTCTCCAGCGACGATAATTCACAATCTTCGTACGAGAGTCATTCCAGCCATAGCGACTGCTCGCTCTGTCAATTTCAGCGGCAGCTTTTCGGTGGCTTTGTTGACGTTATTCTCGTTGCCCATACGCCACAGCGCATCGCGGTTCTTTCCGAAGCGACACCTTTTTACCTTTCAACTTCAGCCTTACCTGCCTCGGGTCGTGCACCACCTCTTGTCTGAGCCCAGTTCAATAAACCGCAGATCATCAGCTTGACTGGTCTGACGTAATACCGATTTCCAAAGACTCAGATTCGGGTGAGCCTGCCTTGCCAGCCATCGGTCTAGGCAGTGGTCGGCTTTTCACCGTGCGAATTTTGAAAACTTAAATGAGAGGTGTGGGAATGCATCAGTGGCGCACGTTTCTGTCTGTACTGACTCTTTTGGCAGTAATCGTTTCCGCAATTCAGGCGCAGGAGAAGCTACAAACACAAACGCCGGACACGTCAAAACGATCAGTCACTCTGGCTGACGCCGTCGAGATCTTCATGCGACAGAATCTCGTATTAGTGGCGGCTCGTTACGATATCGAAACGGCCGACGCAGAGAAACTGACAGCGAAACTGCGTCCTAATCCGCAAATCAGCGTGGGCTTGTCGGACCTCCCGGTGAACCTCAGCGGACCATTAATCAAAGAACAAACTTACGACTACGGCATCTCCCGCACGTTCGAGCTAGGCGGAAAGCGCAGCAAGAGAATAGAAACCGCCGACGCCAACTCGAACCTCGCGCGCGGACAGTTCCAAATGGTCGTCTGGCAATTGACCAATGATGTGAAACGCAAGTTCTTCACGGTGGTCCTCAACCAGTCGCTGCTCAATCTGGCCCGGGAAAACGAAACAACCTTCGCTGAAATCGTCAAGCACACCGCTGAACTCGTAAATGCCGGCGAGATTTCGGGACTCGATCTCGAGCGTGTCGAAGTCGAGAAACTCAAGTTCGACACTGATCTGGCCAACGCCGAACGAGATTACGAAGTTGCCTTACGCGACCTGCGATTCACGCTCGGTGGCGACTATCGAGCGATGAACATCGACGTCACAGGATCGATTGACTATGAGCCCCATCAGTTCTCACACGACGAGCTGCTCAATTTAGCGTTAGCAGCGCGGCCCGACTTAAAAGCAGCAAAGCTAAGCGAACGCGCCGCCGATGCGAATATTCGGTTACAGGACGCTCAGCGCATTCCCGATCTCACGCTGGGCGCCGGCATCGAGCAAGTTCCGTCGGGTACCAGCAGCTACACCTTTGGGGTGGGCATTGATCTCCCGATATCGAATCGCAACCAGGGCGAACGCGCCAAAGCCCTCATCGAGAAGAAGAAGGCGCAAACCCAGCAACAGTTCCTTACGAACCAGGTGATGAGTGACGTCGACAAGGCGCTGGTTGCGTTCGAGAAACAAAAGCACCGCGTCGACCTTTACCGAAGCGGCGTGATTACCAAGGTCAACGACATTCAAGACAAGACGCAGATCGCGCTGAAAGCCGGTGAAAGCTCGACGCTTGATTTGCTGGATGCGATTCGCACCCGCCGCGACACGCTCGCCGGGTTTTATCAAACGCTCTTTGATTACCAGATGTCGCTGCTTGATCTCGAACTCGCTACAGCCACGCCCTTGCACTGATGCAAAGCGCGAAAGGAGCAACATGATTCATCGGAAGACGCTACAAACAATTCTCTGGCTAACGCTTCTTAGTGCGACGGTCCATATCGGGTGCAGGCAAACTCCGCCCGCTACTTCTTCGGCCAACAGTTCACCAACCCCAGCAGCACAGAGCAGCGCCATCGAGACTGAGATCGTCGCGCCACAATCGATCGCGGGCGTAATTCCGGCGACCGGAAAAATTCTCGTTCCTGAAGATCGCGTGGCAGTGATCGGTCCGGTGAATGAAGGAAGAATTGTGCGCCTCTACGCCGGTCAGGGGACCAGGGTGAGAAAGGGACAGAAGCTTGCCGAGCTCGAATCAGCCGACGTCGATCAAGCCGAAGCCGACTATCTCAAAGCTCTCGCGGACTATGAGAATGCCCTTCGATCATCGGCAGCCGAAGTAAAGCTCGCCCAGGAGAGTTACGATCGCAATAAGCAACTCTACGAACAGAAAATAACCGCGGGTAAGAATCTCCAGTCCGCCGAACACGATCTCGAAGTGGCTAAAGCTGCGCGCGAGAGCTCAGTGAATGGCACAAAGGCCGCACTCACAGCGGCGCGCCGCCACTTGCTGTTACTGGGTATCAGCGACGCTACCATTGATGCACTCGCAAAGAAAACCGATCTGGCCGCAACTTTTTCACTCAACTCGCCGATCGATGGGATCGTTGTTGAGCGCAATGCGACTGTCGGGGCCAGCGTGGGAACTGATGCCAATCTGTTCAAGATCATCGATCTATCGCACGTTTGGATCGATGCCGACGTTTTCGAAAAAGATCTGCCGCGAGTGAGACCCGGACAAGAAGTTAAGCTCACGGTCACCGCCTTTCCCCAATCGACCTTCTCCGGAAAAGTGATCTTGATCAACAGCGTCGTCGATCCCGAGACGCGCACCGTGAAGGTTCGGACCGAGGTCGCCAATCCGGACGGCAGACTCAAACCCGACATGTTTGCAAACGTGCAAATAGTCACCGACGTAAATCGAGCCGCCATTTCGATCCCGCAATCAGCAGTTCTCAACGACGAGGGGAAAACAGTTGTTTTCGTTGCCAAGAACAACGGTTACCAGAAGCGTCAAGTGCAGGCTGGAATTCAAAACAACGGCCGCGTGGAGATCGTCGATGGACTTAATGCCGGCGACAAGGTCGTCGTCAAGGGAAACTATCTGCTGCTGGAACAAAGCAAGCCCGGACAATAGAGACGGTGCAGATTCATTCAGGCACTGATTAAGGCAACACGATGACCGATAACTTTATTGCTTTCTTCTATCGCGAACGATTGCTCGTAGCCGTTGTCTCCATGGTGATCGTGGCGGGCGGGATTCTCGCGCTGCGCAGATTGAACGTCGATGCTTTTCCCGACGTCACGCCGGTGCAGGTGGAGATCGACACCGAAGCCGAAGGGCTGGCGCCGGAGGAAATCGAACGGCAGATCACGTTTCCAATCGAAAACGAGATGAACGGAATCGCCGGTGTTACTCGCGTGCAATCAGAATCCAAGTTTGGGTTATCGGTAGTCACCGTCTATTTCACCGACGACACCGACATCTATTTCGCACGCCAGCAGGTTTTCGAACGCCTGTCCGCCGCGAAAGACAGCATCCCGGCCGGAATTGAGCCGCAGATGGGACCAATCACCACCGGCACCGGTCAAATCTATCTTTATCAAATCGTCGGCCACGGACAGAGCAACCAGGAGTTGCGCACGATTCAGGATTGGATCGTAAAGCTGCAACTTCGCACCGTGCCCGGCGTGGCTGACGTGCTCAGTTTTGGCGGCGACGTGAAGCAGTATCAGGTCATCGTCGATCAGCAGGCGCTGGTTAGCTACAACATCACGCTCAAGTCCCTCTTTGAAGCGATCCAGAACAACAATCAAAACACCGGCGCCAACTTCATCGAACATGGTGACGAGCAATACGTCGTTCGCGGGCTGGGTCTGGTCAAAGATGTTTCAGATATCAAAAACATCGTGCTCGACTCGCGCAACGGCACGCCGATTCGAGTCAGCGATGTTGCGCGAGTGGAGATTGGCGATGAGATCCGCCAGGGCGCGGTCACCAAGGATGGTCAGGGAGAAATTGTTACCGGAATCGTTCTCAAGCGCATCAACGAAAACACCAAGCAGGTGATCGAGCGACTCAAGGAAAAAGTAGCGGAGATCAACAAGGCACTGCCGCCGGGCGTGAGCATAGTTGACTACTACGATCAAGCCGAGCTCGTAGATAACAGCGTGCACACAGTCGTTGAATCGCTGATCGAAGGCGAGCTGTTGGTGCTGGTTATTCTGGTGTTGCTGCTGGGCAACTTCCGCAGTTCGTTCATCACCGCTGCCGCAATTCCCTTTTGCATGCTCGTCGCTTTCATCCTGATGTGGTACGAGGGCTTGTCGGCAAACCTCATGTCGTTGGGCGGCCTGGCAATCAGCATCGGGATGATGGTCGATGCAACGGTAGTGATGGTCGAGAATATCTACCGCCACCTCGAGGAACATCGTGAGCACTCCACGCGCGAAGCCATCCTGGTTGCGGCGCAGGAAATTGGCCGGCCAATGTTCTTCGCGATTCTCATCATCATCGCGGTGTTTCTGCCGGTGTTTACACTGCAAGGTATCGAAGGCAAGTTATTCAAGCCGCTCGCCTACGCCGTCACCTTCTCGATGTTCGGTTCAATGTTAATGGCGCTGTGCATTGCCCCGATGCTGTGCGCGCTTTGGCTACGGCTGAAGAAAGGAGAAGTGCGCGCCAATCCGATCATCGGGTTCTTCAAAGGGATTTACGTTCCGGTGCTTAAATGGGCCATTCGCCATCGCTACCTGACGCTGACGTTCGCGGGTTTGTTACTCGTTTGGAGTGTGGCGGATATTTTTATTCTCGGCAGCGAATTCCTGCCGACGATCGATGAAGGAAACATGCTGGTGCGCGCAACGATGCCCGCCAGTATCTCGTTGCCGCGAGCGATCGAAGTCTCTTCGCAGATCGAAAAAACTTTGCGTCAGTTTCCGGAGGTCGAAACCGTCGTCGCAAAAATCGGACGCGCCGAACCGGGAGGCGATCCCGAGAGTGTCAGCAATGATGAGCTTTACGTGCGTCTCAAACCCAAGAGTCAATGGACCACCGCCAGAACGAAGGACGAGTTAGTCGACGCTATGCGAAGCCGGGTCGAGACTTTGCCGGGTGTGAAGTTTAATTTCTCGCAGGTCATCCAAACGCGGAACGACGAACTCATCTCCGGAATCAATGCGCAGATCGCCGTAAAAGTTTTTGGTGAAGATCAGGAAACGTTGCGCAAGTTGAGCGACAATATTCGGGCCGCGATGTCGCACATTCGAGGCGTCGAGGATCTGGCAGTCGAGCAGGTTGCCGGCGAGGAACATCTGGAAATCGACGTCGATCGCGACAAGATCGCGCGTTACGGATTGAACATTGCGGATGTGCTCGAAGTCACTAAGATTGCTGTGGGAGGAGACTCGGCGACTGACGTCCTCGAGGGCCAACGACGGTTTGCGATCTTTGTGCGATTGAACGACGACTACCGCAACCAGGTGGAAAAGCTCGCCGACATTCTGGTCGCCGCGCCGGTTGGTGGACGCATACCGCTAGGACAACTAGCGAGTTTCAAATTATCGAGTGGCGATTCGGTCATCGACCGTGAGAACTCGCTGCGACGAGTGGTGGTGATGTGCAACGTCAAAGGGCGAGACATCGGCAGCTTCGTGCACGACGCACAGCAGGCAGTCGCCTTGCAGGTAACGACGCCGCCCGGCTATTTCATCACCTGGGGAGGACAATTCGAAAACGCCCAGCAAGCCGAGCGCCGGCTGCTAATCGCGATACCCATCTCGCTCCTCCTGGTGTTCGTGCTGATCTATTCCTGCTTTAGTTCCTTGCGCAACACGTTGACGATCATCTTCAACATACCGATCGCGCTGGTAGGTAGCACTACCTTTCTTTTGATCTCCGGATTTCCGCTGAGCGTGCCCGCAATCGTTGGCTTCATCGCGGTCTTCGGCGTCGCCGTACAAAACGGAATGGTAATGGTTTCTTACATGAACAAGCTGCGCAATCGAGGTATGGAACTGCACGAAGCTGTAGTTACCGGCGCGAGCGTGCGTCTGCGCGCGGAGTTACTGAGTGCCTTGATCGGCAGCATTAGTTTGATTCCCTTCATCATCTCCTCCGGCACGGGTGCAGAAATCGAGAAGCCGCTGGCGATCGTAGTAGTCGGAGGATTGGTAACACGCCCCATCAAGATAGTGATCTTGCCGATGGTTTACGAGTGGGTGGAGCGTCGCGCCGCGCGCACCGAAGACCCCGAGCTTGAAGCGGAGGCCGAGGCTTGAGCTTATTGATCTTTCCGTGGACGTCTCGCTAGCGCTATTGCGAGTTCAGCAGATAGAAAAGGATTTTGTGTTGACACAAGAAGCCCGACGGGTGTAGCGTGCGGCCGTTCTCAACTTTGTAGACAAGTCTTGCTTTGCCCGACCGAGCCTTGCCTCAGGTCAATCCGAAAACCTCCCGTTTACAAGCAGGTAAGTAAGAGCTGGCCCTCCCGCCCATACCTGTTCTGTCGATTGAGTAATAGCGCAAAGACGTTTGTGCCTTTATCTGATTTGAGTCTTACGCGTCGACGTGAACACCTAGCCAGACCGTAATGCGCGTTTTTCCCCCTCTGAATATCAATGCGGTCGAACTCTGTGCAAAGGCCGAAACCCCTTTGCCCGGACTCGACGCTTATCAGGAGAACTTAAATCATGAAACGTTCACGACAGAGAAGCGCTAGGGTTTTATCCGTCGTAGTTTTCGCCGTCTTTTGTGCCGCCGGTCTCTTCACAATCCTCGCTGCGGGCCCGCCGCCAGACTGGGCGCAGTGGGGAGGCGATCCACAGCACACCGGAGAAGTCGGTTTTAGTGGGCAAAACTTAAACCGGATCATTGAAGACATCGTTTACGACCCGTTCGTCGACGAAGAGATGGCAGCTACGGGCGGCGACTTGCTGGTCCATTATCAGGTGCCGATCGTCGACGGCAACGATGTATTTATGGAGTTCAAGTCAGGGAACTTTACGCAGGTAGATCACTGGGAGACGCAGGACTGGTTGGAGAAGCGACTCGCATGGGAAAACGGTCACCTGGTTGAGAAGTGGAGTCACACCAGCGACTGGAAACCAGTTCCGTTTGCGAGTCGACAAACCGGCAACGGTCCGTTTTGGGAACCGGTGTACCACGCTGTGTTGGTGGGTGATTTCATTTACGTCCCCGGAGCAGGCGGCACCGTCACGAAGCTCAATAAAACCAACGGCACCGTCGCTGCTACCATTAACCCGTTCGGCGTCACGAAGGACAAGAACACCTTTGTTTCCGGTCCACTCAGCGCCGACAAGAACGGCAACATCTACTACAACGCTATCAAACTCAGCAACAACAAACCCTGGGAAGACGACGTCGTCGACTCGTGGCTGGTGAAGATCGCGCCTAATGACGTGTCCAACAAAGTGAGCTTCTCGACACTCACTGCCAGTGCGCCGGCGGGCACCGATCCCTGTAAGGTCGGGTTCAGCACGGCCCAACTCCCCTGGCCGCCCAGTCCCGATGCAGTGACTACGACAATTCCTTGTGGCTCGCAACGACCGGGAATCAATGTCGCGCCTGCAATTGCGCCGAACGGTACGATCTACACCGCCAGCCGCGCGCATTTCGTAACTCGATACAACTTCCTGATCGCCGTGAACCCGGATCTCACTCCCAAGTGGCACGCGTCGCTGCGAGGCCGCCTGAACGATGGCTGCGGAGTGCTGCTGCCAATCGGTGGTCCAGGTGGTTGCCGCGCGGGCGCGCATTTCGGGGTAGATCCGGAAGTCAACGAGTCCGGGCCTGGCCGCATTCTCGACGATGGCTCAGCCTCGCCGACGGTAGCTCCTGATGGAAGCGTTCTCTTTGGCACCTTCACCCGCTACAACTGGGCCCAGGGTCATTTGATGAAGTTCAGTTCGTCAGGGCAATTTCAGGGCGCTTATGAGTTTGGGTGGGACATCACGCCGGGCATCTACAGTCACGACGGAACTTACTCGATTGTCATCAAAGACAATCACTACAGCGCCGGGTCGTACTGTAACGTCGAGGCGATCTGCCCGTCGGATCGAACAGCCACGCACCCCAACTACCCTGAGGAGTACTTCATCACCCAACTCAACTCGAACATGGGCGTCGAGTGGAGGTTCAAAAACACGAACACGCTGAGTTGCAGTCGTGATGCGTCAGGTAACGTGACGTGCGTTAATGATCATCCGAACAGCTTTGAGTGGTGCGTCAACGCGATGGCGGTAGACTCGAACGGCGTCGTTTACGCCAACAACGAGGACGGGAATCTCTTTGCCATCAATCAGGGTGGGACTTTGAAGCAGAAGATCTTCCAGCAACTGGCTCTCGGCGCCGCCTACACGCCGTCGTCGCTCGGGAGAGACGGAAAGATCTACTCACAGAATGCGGGTCATCTCTTTGTAGTCGGAAACTAACGAAACCAACTATTCAGAAGGCCGCTGGAAGTAGTTCCGGCGGCCTTCACTTTTGACTTATGAACTCGGCTATTTCCAACCACGGATGGCGAGCGAAAAGCCGGAGAAACATCGCT
>DATANW010000227.1:0-6894 GCA_036266055.1 Pyrinomonadaceae bacterium
CGACGTGGCGGTACGGGCCTGGGCCTCGCCATTGCGCATCGCATCATGCAGGAACATGGAGGAAAACTCATAGCCGGCAATAATCCCGATGGAGGAGCTTGTATGATCGCTCGCTTCCCCATACCGGCCGAGGGAGATAGCTAATGTCCAGGAACAAGGTCTTGGTCGTCGATGATGAATCAGCCGTCAGATTTGGGATTCGTGATTTTCTCGAACAACACGGGTACGAAATCGACGAGGCCGAAAGCTGTCAGGATGCCCAGCACCTCTTTCGTACTTCGCGGCCGGACATCGTAATCGCCGACTACATGATGCCTGACGGCACCGCGCTCGATCTTCTCCCGCGGCTCAAAGAGATCGACGCGCAGATTCCGCTCCTGGTGCTAACGGCGCACGGTTCGATCGATCTCGCGGTCAGGGCGATCAAAGAAGGCGCCGAGCAGTTTCTGACGAAGCCGCTTGAACTCCCCACACTACTCGTCATTCTCCAACGTTTACTGCAAAAACAGCGCAACCATCACAAACAACTAGCCAGCAAGTCGCGTCAGGTGCGGCAGGCGATCGACCCGTTTATCGGCACCAGCGCCGCGATCCGCGCGCTCGCCGAGCAGGCTAAGAAGATCCTGTCGACCGAGAGTCCCGTTCTGATTCTCGGCGAAACCGGCACGGGAAAGGGCGTCCTCGCGCGTTGGCTGCACGACAACAGCCCGCGCGCCGAAGAAGCTTTCGTCGATCTGAACTGCGCCGGCCTTTCCCGCGAGCTGCTCGAAACGGAACTATTCGGCCACGAAAAAGGCGCGTTTACCAGCGCGATAGCTTCCAAGCAGGGGCTGTTCGAAGTCGCCCATCGCGGCACGATCTTCCTCGACGAAGTCGGCGACGTGGATTTGCAAATTCAGCCGAAACTGCTGAAAGTGCTCGAAGAGAAGCGCTTCCGCCGCGTCGGCGACGTGCGCGATCGGCAAGTCGACGTACGGCTGATCGCGGCGACGCACCAGGACATCGGCCAACTGGTTCGAGACAAGCGATTTCGCGACGATCTCTACTTTCGCATTAGCACGATCCCGCTCTCGTTCCCGGCGCTGCGCGAGAGAACCGAAGACATTCCCACGATGGCCCAATACCTTCTCAACAAGGTTTCCGCCGATCTGGGCCGCGGCGAGCTGCGACTTGACGAAAGCAGCATGGAGGCCCTCAAGGCCTATTCATGGCCTGGCAACATCCGCGAACTGCGTAACGTTATCGAACGAGCAGTGCTGTTGAGTGACCAGAAAAGTATCACTCTTCAGGACCTTCACTTCGATGGCCACACCCAAGTGGGCACACCCTTTCTCGATACCCGCCTGACGCTGATCGAACTCGAGAAACAGCACATCGAAAGGGTGCTGAATGAGGAGCGAGGGCGCGTTGAGAAGGCCGCAAAACGGCTTGGAATCCCGCGAAGTTCGCTGTATCAGAAGATCAAGAAGCACCAGATCGTCACGTCCAAAGTCTAGACTCCAGTCTGAGAACCAGACGAGATCAAGGGTCTAGACAAATCTACAAACATCTAGTAAGTTCTGACCCCCTCCAAAAAATTGAGGAATTGGGCCATTTGGTTGCGTCGGGATCTGTAAGTCGAAGATGGCCCAAGCTTTGCTTAGCATTGGGCACGTGCCAATGCGATTTGTACTCTCGACCCGACCGAGAGTGTTCCCGGCTGGTAATGTCCGAGCGCGCACTTGCCCCGCTGCGCTCTTCCCAACCAAGCCTAATGCAGCAACTCCCTCTGCAAGGCTCTTAGCTTTGTGGATTTACGAGCATTTCACCTAAGGAGCATGGTAATGCCCACGTTTTTGCAGTTGAAAAAAACACTCTTAGCGCTGGCTGTCCTCGGAATTGTCAGCGTTTACTCAGGCACGGCCAAGGCCGACATTGTTGTCGTCACAGGAGTCAACAATCAAGGTACAGATAACGTGCTGCTCAATCCGGCCACAAATGTCACCACGGTTACTGGCGTGGTTGGGCAGAACAATCTGGTCGTTAACTTTACATCCAGCAGTGGCAGTGGCCTGCTGAATGCCAATCCATCTGGCCAGGCAACTGTCAGTGGTGGCACCGGCAATACTGCGCTGACCCAGCTCACGTTTGGGTTAGCGAACAACGATACGTTTACTCGTGCCGTCTTCAACATAAACGCATCCACGGGTGGATCAGTCCTGATTCACGTCGAGGGCGTCAATATCAACGGTGGTTTTTTTGAGGACGACTTCACAGTAGACGCGAATGGCCAGAACTTTTTCACGGTGACGGCCATCAACGGGCAATTGATTACGAGCATTAGCCTCACGGCCATCAATGGAGCGGTCTTCGAAGACGTCCGGCAGGTTCGTCTCGGCGGCAGTGAAATTGTAGCGACTCCCGAGCCGGCCAGCATGGTCCTTCTCGGAACCGGTCTAATTGGTGTGGCAGCGGGGCTCCGCCGACGTCTCCGGAAGAAGTAATAGAGCCGCGGCAGCCTAAAAGGCTCCGGTTACTTCGACCAAGTTTTCTTACTCTGTGTTACCCACCTGCGTTTGCCCCGCAGGTGGACTAACATCGGCCCATAACCGAGTGCCATGTCCAGAGCAGATAAAGGTCTGCTCATCTTAGTAGTGCGAAACACCATTCGATCGAAGTGCGGCGAATCGAATCAGGTTACTGAGAAGGGAACAACGAACATGGCACGATTGATGAAAACAATTGTGATGACTGCGGTGCTCGCGGGCTTCATGGCAATTGGAGCTTCGACCGCGAACGCCGATCCCGTTACATTCACAACGTCAGGTACTTTCACCTGCGCTGGATGTGCCGGGAGCGGCACAAACTCAGTCACCTTCCTGGGTGGTATGGGCAACGCACTGATGATCACGTTTACCGGTTTGGGATCGACCAGCTTGAACACTCCGACAGGTTCGAGCCTTGGTAACTTCCAAACGTTTGTTAGCGGTAGCGGAGCCATCGCGGCGTCCGGCACATTCACTCTGACGATCACCCAAACAATTCCGACTGCTGGAAGTGATAGTTTTTCCGCCACTTTCACAGGCCTGTTCTCCGCTTCGAACTCAGGTTCCGGTGTAGTCAACTTCACCGTGACCTCAGTGACAATCGGAGGGATCACGTATGCCATTACCAACAATCCGTTGAACCTGGTTCCACCAGCGTCCAACAACGGAATCACCACTGTCCAGGGACAGATCACAAGCTCAGTACCTGAGCCTGCGAGTATGTTTCTCCTTGGAACTGGTCTGGTTGGTATCGCGGGCACGGTCAGAAAACGATTCATGACCCGCGAATAGCGAATCCAAGGGTGACAGAGGGAGATTCTGAGAATGTACGCTAAACCAATGATCTTTCCCTTGGACGCAAATGGACTGATTTACGCGCTCCAGGACGAGAAGGGAAACACGATCGGAACCGGCACACGCGAGGTTTGCGAAGTATTGCTTTACATTATTACCAAGCCGGCCTCGCCGAGTATTTCCGGTCGCATAAACGTTTCCGCTCCACAAAGAGGTAACGTGCGGGCGGCCATCGCTATCTAGCTTTCGGGTCCGAAAAACAGTGGGCCATATGCCCACTGTCAAATGGACGTCATCGTTGTCGGTGCGGAGGAACGATGAGTGTGTGTGACGAGAGCTGAAAAACTTAACGACACGGGCTGCTGGCAAGCTGCCGCACACGGCGCTGTGCGCAGCTGGCAGGCAGTTTGTCGTACTGTGATTCCCCCGGAAGCAGGCGCCTTGCCAGGACACCTGCCGCCGATACCAAACCTCGCTTTACTCGGATTTCTTCGGACACCTCGCTCGTAATCTGGGTCGTGCGGCTCGACGTGTGTCTCCCGAGACCGTAACACGGATTAACGAAATGACCCGAGGAGATACAGGTTTACTTTCAAACGCTGGTTGCCCCAGTTTAGTGAGTGCCGTGAAGCAAAATCGATTTGGAACGCTGAAGAAGGTCTCGGGTAAGCTAAGACAAATGTGGAGTCGAGACGATGGTTCGTCGCGAGAGTTACCGATGCCGCGACTCCTGATCGTAGACGACGAAGAGTCGATCTGCTTTTCCATGAGCGAGTATTTCTCGCTGCACGGTTACAAAGTAGATACCGCGCGCGAGCTGGAGGAAGCGGAGAAGTTGCTGGAGGCCACTGAGTACAAGGTGGTCATTCAGGATCTTCGGCTCAGCATAAAACACGATGCTGACGGACTCGACATGATCAGGCTCATCAAAGAGCAAAACCCGCAGGCCAGAATAATCGTGCTTACCGCGTACGGCTCGGCTGAAATCGAAGACGAAGCCCGTCGCTGTGGCGCTGATGCATTTCTTAGAAAACCAAAACCGCTGTCGCAGGTGGCCCAGGTGGTCCAGGGCCTGATCGAGTCGCCGCCACGCCACGCCGCGCGCCCTGCTTGAATCCGTGTTTTAAGAAATCACGGATCAATGAAAATCGTGGGAAACGGTCGACGCGACTTTGAACGACAGCGGCTGAATATGACTCGCCTTCACCGAGATAACATTGTCCTGGTTCTGCAACGCGCCCTCAATTAAAAGAAACGGATGGTCCACCAGCTCGATCCGGTAGCGATCGAACAGTTGTGGCGTGACAATAATGTTGCTCACACCCGTTTCATCCTCGAGTGTCAAAAACATGAACCCTTTCGCGGTCCCGGGACGTTGCCGCACGATCACCCAACCCGCGACGCGCACAAAAGTCCCATCCCGCAGCTTGCGAATGTCGATCGCCCGCAACGCATCGAGATTGTTTAATTCCGCGCGATGATAAGCGACCGGGTGCCGGCCGATCGTCAACCCGGTGCCGCGAAAATCAGCGTCCATTCGTTCCGGCCGCGTCATCGGCAACAACGGCGAGTCGCCGTCTTTTTCCGCCAGCTCTTCGTAAAGCTCTCCGGCGGCGCGCGTGACACGCTCCACTTGCCACAACGCATCGCGCCGGTTAACCGAGCCCTGAATAAAGTTCAACGCTCCGACAGCGGCGAGTTTTCGCAACTCGTCTTTACGTAGCTCCGGAACGCGATGGCTTAGATCGTCAATGCCGGTGAATGGACGTGTCGATCGAGCCAGAACGATGGCCTGACCCGATTGCTGGCTCAAACCTTTGACGTATTTGAGACCGAGTCGAAGCGCATGCGGCGTCTCCGGCGTCTCCTCGATCGTGCATAGCCAATCCGAACGCGTGATGTCGATCGGCAGGACTTTCAAACCGTGACGCTGCGCATCTTTGACGAGCGTGAACGGCTGATAAAACCCCATCGGTTGATTGTTGAGCATCGCAGTCGTGAACGCCGCCAGGTAATTACATTTCAGGTACGCGCTCGCATAAGCCAGCAGCGCGAAACTCGCGGCGTGTGACTCCGGAAACCCGTAAAGCGCAAACGAGCTGATCGCCAGCACGATCTCCTCCTGCGTCTTTCCGGTGATCCCATTTCTCGTGAGACCCTGCCGCAGTTTGCCTTCAATCGCTTTCATGCGTGCTTCGGAACGCTTGAAACCAAACGCGCGGCGCAACTCTTCCGCCTCACCGCCCGTGAACCCTGCGCAGACCATCGCCATACGCAACAGTTGCTCCTGAAACAGCGGCACTCCCAACGTCCGTTTCAGGATCGGCTCCAACGCCGGATGCGCGTAAGTCGCCGGTTCCCTGCCCTGCCGGCGTTTGAGGTACGGATGGACCATGTTGCCCACGATCGGACCGGGACGGATGATCGCGACCTGCACCACGATGTCGTAAAACTTCGCCGGCCGGAGTCGCGGCAGGCACGACATCTGCGCCCGGCTTTCGACCTGGAACAGTCCAATCGTGTCTGCCTTTTGCAGCGCTTCGTAAACGCCTTTGTCGTCCTGCGGCAGGTGGGCGAGATCGACTTCCTCGCCGTAAGAGTCGCGAATCAACTGGATCGAATCTTCGAGCACGGCCATCATTCCGAGTCCGAGCAGGTCGACTTTGATCAATCCCAGATCGGCGCAGTCTTCCTTGTCCCATTGGACCACGACGCGGCCGGGCATGGCCGCGGGCTCGAGCGGTACGATGGAATCGAGTTGTCCCTGGCAGATGACCATGCCGCCCGAATGTTGTCCGAGGTGGCGCGGCAGGTCCTGGACCATTTGATAGAGTTGAAAAAACTTGCGGATGCGCGGATTTGAAAGCTCGAGACCGGCATCGCGAAACTGTCGTTCACTGGAATCCTTCGGGTCTTTCCATTCCCACGTATGCACGAGCCGCGCGAGACGCGCCAGTGTGTCGTCGTCGAAATCGAGTGCCTTGCCGACTTCGCGCGCCGCCGAACGGCCGCGATAAGTGATGACGTTGGCGGTCATCGCCGCGCCGAGTTTCCCGTAGCGCTCGTAAACATATTGGATCGCCTTCTCGCGCTTGTCTCCGCTCGGAAGATCGAGATCGATGTCGGGCCATTCGCCTCGTTCTTCAGAAAGAAATCGTTCGAACAGCAGGTCCATGCCGACGGGATCGACAGCCGTTATTCCCAGCGAATAACAGACTGCGCTGTTAGCGGCCGAACCTCGTCCCTGAATCAGAATGCCTTCGCGGCGGCAGAACTCGACGATGTCCCAAACGATCAGAAAATAGCCTTCGAGCTTCAGCTTCTCGATCAACTTCAACTCGCGTTCGATTTGCACGCGGGCTTTTTCATAAGTGGGCGCGCCATGGCGACCGGTATAGCGCCAACGCGCGCCCTCTTCGGTGCGTTTGCGCAGAAACGACGTCATCGTTTCGCCGTCCGGCACCGGATATTTCGGAAACTCGTAACCGAGATCTTCGAGTGTGAACTCCAGGCGTGAGGAAAGCTCGACGGTGCGAGCGATGGCTTCCGGCAGGTCGGCAAATATCTTTTGCAT
>DATANW010000228.1:0-9295 GCA_036266055.1 Pyrinomonadaceae bacterium
CGCAACGCTTCTGGCCGTTCGGCGAATTCGACGCCACAGTTCAGGCAGCCGAAGGACAGGTTTATCAGATTGCTGACACGCAAACAGCCGCAGTCGCCACCGGCGCTAAGTTGCAGCAAAACGAGAAAGTGCGCACCGCGAAAGACGGTCGCGCGGTTGTTCGTTTGGGCGACGGCTCGTTGATCGAGATGAAAGATCGGTCCGAGCTTTACCTGACGAAAGCCGGCAAGAACACAACGATTCACCTCAATCGTGGCAGCATCGTCGTCGAAGCCGCCAAGCAGAAGGACGGCAAGTTGTACGTCGAGAGCGGCGATTCACTCGTGTCGGTTACGGGAACTGTGTTCTCGGTTAACAACGGCACGAAAGGATCGCGTGTCTCGGTGATCGAAGGCGAAGTAAACCTGAATCACGCAGGCAAAGATCGCTCACTGCGCGCGGGCGAACAGGTAACGACAAACCCGTCGATTTCGGTTATTCCGGTGAAAGACGAAGTATCGTGGAGCCACAACGCCGCCCGTTACCGGGAAGTACTCTCCGCACTCGCTTCGGTGAATACTGATTTGCGGTCTGTCGAACAACCCGGCGTCCGCAACTCGACGCATCTACTCGATCTGATGCCCGAGAACACGGTGGTCTACGCCGCATTGCCGAACCTCGCAAACACGATCGCCGAATCGCATCGCATCATTCAGGAACGCATGAGCCACAACGAAGCGCTCCGTGAATGGTGGCAGAAAGAGCAGGCCGGTCGCGGACAGAACATGGACCAGGTCGTGGAAACGATTCGTCAGTTTGGCTCCTACCTCGGCGAAGAGATTGCGGTCTCGGTGTCGATCGATGAAAAGGGCGAACCTGGCGAACCGCTGGTACTGGCCGAGTTGAAGAACTCGACCGGCTTCCGCGAATTTATCGAACAGCAGATCGCGAAGTATGCGAACGATCCGAAAGCCAGCGCGAAGCTGGTGTTTGTCGAGGATCCGAAGAGCGCTGTAGCCGATGGCAGCAATGACCGGCTCTACGTTTGGATCCAGAACAACCAGTTCGCCGCCAGTCCGAAGCTGCAACAGTTGCAGAACCTGGAAGGCGTAATCGCGGGTGGTGGCCAGAGCAGTTTCACGGCAACTCCGTTCCGCAATCGCATCGCGCAGGTTTATCAGGATGGCGCTGGTCTGGTCGTTGCCGCGAACCTCGAAAAGGTCGTTGCCGAGACCAAAACTGAACGCATGAAGAGCGGTGGCACAGACGCCGCGAAGCAAGAGAGTGCGTTGCAGCAGTTGGGCATTCTGAATGTGAAGTACTTCGTGTTCAATCAGAAAGACACGAACGGCAAAACCAACACGGAAGCGTCGCTTTCATTCAGCGACACGCAACGCGGCATTCCCTCGTGGCTGGCTGCGCCGGCGCCAATGGGCTCGCTCGAGTACATCTCGCCCGACGCGAATGTCGTCGCCGGTTTCGTCGTGAAGAATACGGCCTCGATGGTCGACGATCTGCTCGGAGTGCTGGAAACAGTTTCTCCCGACTTGAGAAAAACACTCGATCAGCAGGCTTCATCACGCGGACTGAACATTCGCAACGATATCGCGGTGCCTCTGGGTAACGAGTTCGCCTTCGCTATCGACGGTCCGCTTCTGCCGACACCTTCGTGGAAACTGGTCTTCGAAGTGAACGAACCAGCGCACCTGCAAAACACACTGGAACGCGTTGTCGACGAGGTCAACAAAGAAGCGGCGAAGTTTGGCAAGAAGGGATTGGCCTGGGAGCAGGCGGACCTCGGCGGTCGCAAGTACTACACACTGAAGTCGCCGGAGTTAGGGCTCGTTGAAGTCAATTACACCTACGCCAACGGTTACATGATCGTTGCCGGCAGCCGGGCACTGGTCGAGCGCTCGTTAACGACGCACGACAGTGGTTCGTCGCTGTTGCATTCGGCGAAGTTCACGGCCGGCCTGCCCGCGGATGGTAACGCGAACTTCTCGGCCGTGTTCTATCACAACATCGCGGGTCTGGTTCCGGCCGGACTGGCGAACACGGCGGAGAGAAACCTTCCGAGTGGACCATCGCAGGCAGTAAAAGCCATTACCGATGGCATGGCGCCGACGCTGGCTTACGCTTACGCGACCGGCGACAGCATCACGTTCATGGCGAACACCGAAGGCGGACCATTTGGTCTTAGCCCGGCGACGCTGCTCGGGATGCCGAACTCACTGGAGATGCAGAGTATTATTCAACGGGGCATGAACAAAAAATAAGATCCGTGTTCTGCTTTGGTTGTTTTGAACACAGATGAAACTGATTTCAATTTCTCTGGGTAGTTGGTTAACGGGATTCCTGTTGCTCCTGTCGACATTCTCTCTGACAGGAGCACAGGATCTCAGTGCCTCGAACATGAACACCGCCACGATCACCTCGCTGATCGTGGCGGCGCTCGTTTTCTCACTCGCCTACGCGCCGTCGCTCTTCTGGTTGCGACAGCGTCTCGGTGGTTGTCGTCCTATGCTGCTGTTTCCTCTCGCCTCAGCCATCGTCTTGAACATTCCTGTTTTTTTGATCGAGATCCTGGCGATAGGCAGAACTTTAGCGCCCGCGGAAGCGTTAGCATGCATCGGCGCATTTCTGCTGATGGGTACTGTTTTTGGTCTCGGTTTCGTTTGGAATTATCAAGACGCAGCGCTATAAGAATGAGCATGGCACTCCCCGCTACTACCAGCGAACAGGAAATCACAACTCAAACGACCTACCAGGAACCGGCGGTCATCGATCTGCACGGCCTGAGCGTATCGTTTGGTCGTCGACCGATCCTGAAAAACCTGCGCGGCGATCTGCGCGGCAGGGCGATCGGCCTGTTGGGACCGAACGGCGCCGGCAAGACGACCCTGATTCACACGCTGCTCGGATTTCACGAACCGACGGCGGGCACGGCGCAGATCTTCGGTCACGACATCGTCGACGAGGCAAAGAAGATCAAGTCGCTGATCGGATACATGCCGGAGCGCGATTCGTTCATCGCGAAGATGAACGCGGTGCATTTTGTGCGTCTGATGGGCGAACTCTCCGGTCTACCTGCGGAAGCCGCGCTGGAACGCGCGCATGAAGCGTTGTTTTACGTCGGCCTCGGCGAAGCACGTTATCGCAGACTCGAGACGTATTCGCTCGGGATGAAGCAACTGGCCAAGCTGGCGCAGGCGATTGTGCACGGTCCGAAACTGATCTTCCTTGACGAACCAACCAACGGACTCGATCCCCCGGCGCGACTACGCATGATCAAACTCATTCGCGAGATTCGTGACAGTGGCCAGGCAAACATCGTCTTGTCATCACACCTTCTGCTTGACGTCGAAGAGTGTTGCGACGAGATTCTGATCCTCCGTGACGGGCAGATCGCCGTCTACTGCAACCTCGAAGAAGAGCGGAAGTCAAACCGCAAGTTCCTGATGCTCGAAACACGCGGCGATCAAAAGCGGTTTGCCGAAGCGCTGGAGAAATTAGGTTGCGATTACGCGATTACGAATGCGACGCGAATGAAGGTCGTGTTGCAGGACGGCGTCGAGGTGCGTGACTTGTATCGAGTCGCCGCCGAGGAGCAGGTGCAACTGCGACGTTTGAGTTACAAGCGCGACTCACTCGAAGACATTTTCCTGAAGGCAATGGAGAACGGTCATGGCGGTCTATGAGCAGACTTACAAACGTTACACCGGCCCGCTGACACCGGAATGGAGCCGCTTTCTGATCATTCCGCGGCACGCGCTGCGCGGAACGTTCAACTCCAAACTCTTCGCTGCGTTCTACGTGATCTGCTTTGTACCGCTGCTGGTAGAGTTGATCATGATCTACCTGCGTCACAACGCGGGTGTGCTGGTAGCATTCAGCGTCAACATCAGGGAACTGGTTCCGGTCGACGCGTACTTCTTCCAGGTGTTCGTCAATATCCAGCACAGTTTTGCTTTCCTGCTGGCCCTGCTGATCGGCCCGCCGATGGTGTCGCGCGATCTGCGAAACAACGCACTGCCGCTTTATCTCTGCCGGCCCTTCTCACGCACTGAATACGTGATCGGAAAAATGTCGGTGCTGGTGATTCTGCTGTCGCTTATGACGTGGGTTCCGCAGTTGCTGCTGTTTTTCTTTCAGTCGTACCTGGAGGGTTTCGCCTGGTTCAAAGAGAACCTGTGGATCGCCAACTCGATAGTGATGGCCGGTCTGCTTTGGATATTTTTGCTCGCATTGCTCACGCAGACGATCTCCGCGCTCGTGAAGTGGCGCGTCGTCGCAAGTGGCGCGCTGGTAGCGCTGTTCTTGATTCCGTCGGCGTTTGGTCTGTTCATCAACGAAATCTTCAACACGCTATGGGGAAACATCATCAGCCCGATCGCGTCAATCACAAACGTGACGGCAGGCCTCTTCGGCACGTTCGAGCGAGTGGGTGAGGTAAGACAGATACGGGGATGGGAGGGCACAGTCGTTCGCGAGGTCGTGTTGCTCGAACCGCCCCTGTGGGTGTCATGGACCGTGCTGTTTCTTATTTGCGCTGTGTGTCTCGCGCTACTTTCGTGGCGAGTGAAAGCTTATGAGGTCGTGAAATAGAGTCGTATGTCCACACCGGCCGACCAACTCATCATCTTCGACAACGTCTCCAAGTTCTACGGCGAGATACTCGGTGTGAACCGCGTCAATATTCAGATCGCGCCGGGGATCACGAGTCTCGTGGGACCGAATGGGGCAGGGAAGTCGACGTTGATGAACCTGATGACGGGTCTGCTGCGTCCGACGCGCGGGTCGATCACGTTGCTGGGAATTCCCACTGATCAGCCCGAGCGGCTGTTTCGCATGCTTGGCTACTGCACGCAGTTCGATTCGTTTCCGCGAGGTGTGACGGGGCGCGAGTTTGTCAGTTCGTATCTGCACGTTCATGGGTTTACTAAGAAGCAGGTCAGCGAGTTGACGCAGGTCGCGCTCGAACGTGTGAACCTTGTCGAAGCGGCGGATCGGAAAGTAGCGGCGTACAGCAAGGGCATGCGACAGCGTATTCGATTGGCGCAGTCAATCGCGCATCAGCCATCTGTGTTGATTCTCGACGAGCCTTTGAATGGCCTCGATCCGATGGTCCGGGCGGAGACGATCGCGCTTTTCACAAAGTTTGCCACCGAAGGTCTGCACCTGATTATCTCGTCGCACATTCTGCATGAAGTGGACATGATGTCGGACCGCGTCGTGCTGATAAATAACGGTTACATCGTCGCGCAGGGAAACATCCCCGGCGTGCGCGACGAGATGGAAGAGCACCCGATGCAGATCCTGATTCGGTGCGATCAACCGGCGAAGCTCGCTGCTTATGTTTTTTCCCATGACCACGTTGTCGAGGCGCGGTTGCATGAAGACCGGGCCGGATTGTTCGTCAGAACGCGCGACGCGGATCGTTTCTATCTGCTCTTGAATCGCGCGGTCAGTGAGGGTGCGGTCAACGTAGAGTCGGTGGCGCCGGTCGACGACGATATGAGCGCCGTTTATCAGTATTTGATTGGCACGTCGGGTGATAGTGCATAGGAGTCTATCCGCAATGAGTTCTGCTGCCGAGGTCATACATACACCCGAAATCAGCTCGTCGTCGTGGGGGCTGTGGGTGCGCCAGATCCGCGCGATCATGCGTTTGGAGCTCGAGAAGAATTTTTTCAGCCGGCGCTCGATCCTCATTTATCTGATTGCCTCGTTGCCGTTGTTGCCGTTGATCGCGTTCGCCTTTGTTCCCGCGGGCGAAGAGCGGAGCTTTAATAACCTCAGCTTGATTTACGCGGTTCTGTACCACACGCTCATCCTCCGCACCGTGATCTTTTTCGGCTGCGCCTGGATCTTCATGAACCTGTTTCGTGGGGAGCTGGTGGACCGGAGTCTGCACTACTACTTCCTGAGCGCGGTGAGAAGAGACGTGCTCGTGACCGGCAAGTATCTTTCAGGCCTTGTGACGTCGGTCGTGTTTTTCACGACGACGACCGTCGTGTCGATGCTGTTGCTTTATCTCCCGCAGTTTTATTCGCAGAGTTTGCGGTACTTCACGGAAGGTCGCGGCCTGGGCCAGTTGCTGACGTATGCCGGAATCACGATGCTGGCGTGCGTTGGTTACGGTGCGTTCTTCCTGGTCGTGGGACTCTTTATTCGTAATCCGATTGTTCCCGCGTTATTGCTCTACGGTTGGGAGTGGCTCAATTTCCTGCTGCCGCCGGTGTTGAAGAAGATCAGTGTCATTCATTACCTCAACTCACTATCACCGGTGCCGGTCTCGGCGGCGATCAAGGAAGGTCCGTTAGCCGTCATCGCTGAACCAACTCCCGCATATATCTCGATTCCGAGTATGCTGCTCGTCACCCTGATCGTGCTGGTCGTCGCCGGCTATCGCACGCGACACATGGAGATCCGCTACGGCAGCGACTGATCGCGTTTACTTTCGACTGACATAACTATTGTTCCTGATCCAGAAGCGCCAGGGTTTATCGATCCATTCCTCTGCATAGTCGATGCCGATGCGTGGGCCACGCGCTATTTGAGCCGGCTTCACATTCTGAAAATCTTCCAGCCAGACGCGATCGCCGAGTAGATCCGCTTTGTCGAGCGCGCGATCGATTCCCATTGCCTGACAGAGTTTGCCGGGGCCGTTTGTCAGGTTCTTGTCGGGATGCAAATGACGGCGCTGGCGCATGACTTCGATGCCTTCAACCGGCTCGAGAGCCCGCACCAGAATCGCGTGCGGAATGTCCGCGACGTTGCTGACGACGTTGAACTGGTAGTACATGCCGTAAACGAAATAGACATACGCGATGCCGCCTTGCTGGTACATCGTCTCCGTGCGTTTCGTTCTGCGTCCGCCGTACGCATGCGAAGCACGATCGTCCGGACCACGGTAGGCTTCGACTTCCACGATCATTCCCGAAATGCGTTGACCGTCAACGGTGGGGACGACGAGCAATTTCCCAAGCAGATCACGAGCGACCGTGAGGACGTTCGGACGTGTATAAAAATCCCGCGGCAGTTTCACCGGTACCGCAACCTCCAGATCATCACCACGAAGATCACGAGCCCGATCACGACGATTCCTCTGCGCACCCAGGTCTGCCCGACTCGCACCGCCATACTCGCGCCGAAATAGCCGCCAATCAGCGCGCCGCACGCCATCACGAGCGCGTCTCGCCAGACCACGAGACCAGCGAGCGAAAAGCTCAGCACGGCGACACTGTTGATGCAGATGCCGAGAAAGTTCTTGATGCCGTTGGCGCGATGGAGTTCATTCATGCCGAGAAGTCCCATTGCGGCGAGCATCAGGATCCCGTTTCCGGCGCCGAAGTAGCCGCCGTACATCGCGGAGAAGAACTGGAAGACGATCGCGCCGGTCCACCAAAGACCCGTCGGATTTTGGTCGATCGATCCCAGCCGGAGCCGCTTGTTCATCTCGCCCTGGACCATGAAAAGCACCGTGGCAAAGAGAATCAGGAAGGGTACGAGGGCGGCAAAGAGTGGCGAGGGCGTCCAGATCAGCAGCCATGCGCCGAAAGCGCCGCCGATGACGCTCGTCGCGCCGAGGCGGATGAGTATCGTCGAACTGTTCTCGAGCTCTTTACGATAGCCGAAAAGACCGCCAAACAGCCCCGGCCACAAAGCGACGGTGCTGGTGCCGTTTGCGACTTTCGGATCGAGACCGAGCCAGATAAGGACCGGGAAGGTGAGGAGCGTTCCACCCCCGGCAATGGCGTTGATTGCGCCCGCTGAGAACGCGGCGCAGAACATGACGAGCCAGGGGAAGAGACGCATAAAGCGCCCATGTTAAGATGCGCGTCGCATTTATGCCAACACGGATTCCACGAATTGTTTTATTCGTCCTGATCGCGCTTGCGATTTTCTGGTCCGTTCCTTCGACCGACGCCAAACGAACGCTCCGCGTGATGACTTACAACATTCACGTCGGCGTCGGCATGGACAAGAAACTCGACCTGCAACGCATTGCCGACGTCATCAACGCCGCGCGTCCGGATCTGGTCGGTTTGCAGGAAGTCGATCGCGGCGTGAAACGGACCGAAGGCAAGGACGAGATCGCCGAGCTCGCAGCGATGACGCGCATGGAGTACGCGTTTGCTCCAAACCTCGACTACCAGGGCGGTAAGTACGGCGTCGCCATTCTTTCGCGTTTCCCAATCAAACATACTGAGCACCGCATGTATGAGAGCAAGCGCGAAGCAGAACGCCGCGGCATGTTGCGCATCGAGGTCGAGGTCGACCACAAAACACTCAACTTCGTCACCACGCATCTCGACTACCAGCACGACGACGGACGCGTGTTTGAGACCGAGCAGCTGCTAAAGTTTCTCGACGGCGTGAAAGACCCGACCATCGTCGTCGCGGATCTAAATGACGTCCCGGCGGGCAGCGCTTACCAACTCATGCGCACCAAATTCGACGATGCCTGGGTGACCAGCGGGGCCAAGACCGAAGGTTTTAGTTATCCCGCTGACAAACCAATGAAACGCATCGATCATATTTTCTATCGCCCGGGAGATCGTGTCCGGGCCAGGAAGTCGTGGGTGATTGAGACGTTGGCGTCCGATCATATTCCCGTAATGTCAGAACTAGAGATCAAATGACAGACAGACCTATCGAACCAAAAGATGCTTATCAGATGACGCCGAACGAGATTCATGCTCGTATTGTGACGCTGGCTTTCGATGGCGACGAACGTCTCTTCATCGCGTTCTATCGCAAGCTGCAACAGGGACTGCCCGAAGGAACCGGAATCGTTCTGCGCGGCAGCGTCGTCACCAACAAGCGCCACGAGGATGGCGGCGCTTTCGATTCGCTCGGCAAGGGCACGAGCGATCTCGACGTCACACTCGTCGGCAGCAAAGTGATGGAAGCGTGGTCCACGGAGGCTTATTACATTCCCGCCCTCCACACAAAACCACTCTGCGATAAAGATCCCGATATAGCCCCCAGCCTCAATCCCCTGCGCGAGTCGTTGCAGAAACTGGTCGGACGTCCCGTGAATTTTCAGGCCACGTCGAGTCTGGTTCTCTACGGCCGCGACGTGCTGTTTGGCGAGCCATACTATGTGGTCGTCGAAGCCGGGGCAGATGCGTGAGCCTGAGGTTACTCAGTTACAACATCAGGTTCGGTGGAGTGGGCCGCGAGCAGGCGCTGGCGGAGGTGATAAAAGCCGTCGCGCCCGACCTCGTCGTGTTTCAGGAAGCAACTCGTCCTGACGTCATCGAGCGCTTGGCCGCTGCGACGGGTTTTCCGTTCTGGGCCGCACGCCGTA
>DATANW010000229.1:0-1774 GCA_036266055.1 Pyrinomonadaceae bacterium
GGATCTTGGCGGAACGGGAAAAGCAGATCGGCGGACGTCTCAACGAAGCTCAGATGTTGAGTGCCGAAGCCGAGGAGAAAACGAGGCAGTACCAGACAGCGTTGCGCGAAGCTCGTTCAGACGGCTACCGGTTACTAGAAAAGGAGCGCGCCGCCGGCCTAAAGCAAAAGGACGAAAAGGTCAGACAGCATCGCGAACAGCTTGCGCAAACGGTCGCGAAAGAACTCGAATCGATCCAGAAGCAGCAGGAAAAGGTTCGCGCCGAACTCGAGCAACAAGCCGATTCGATGGGCGTGTTAATAAGTTCTCAAATACTTCGCCGTCGCACTTAGCAAAAGTTGATGTACATACTTGCGTCTTGGGAATTACCCGCGTGGCTTAACTATCCAGGTCTCGAAGCCTGGAAGTTTTTCAACCTGTTTGTCTTTGTCGGCGTGATGATATTCATCCTGCGACGCAAGATCAGCGAAGCCTTGGCGCAGCGGCGGGACGCGATCAAGCAGGAGTTGGTCGACGCGCAGCAGCGAAGGGAACGCGCGTTGGCCCAGGTTGCTGAAGCGGAAGCGAAGTTGAACCGCCTCGACGCCGATATCCAGTCGGTCCACCAACACGCACAAGAGGAAGCGCAATCCGAACGCGAACGACTGGCGGCCGCGACCAAGCGCGAACTCGAAAAACTCGAGCACCAGGCGCGCAGAGAAACGGAAATGGCTGACAAAGTCGCCCGCAAACAGCTACGCCGGTTTTTTGCGCAGCGAAGCATCAATGTCGCGCGCGAGACGGTGAGCGCGCAGATGAGACCCGAAGACGACGTTCTACTAATTAAGGAAAGCATTGGCGAATTGAGGAGGACGCGAGTTTGAGTTTGCAGACCGTTGCGCGTCGTTACGCGTCAGCCCTCGCCGATGTAGTTATCGACAGAAAAGAGGAGCGCGAGGTCCAACAGGAGATCGATCAGTGGTCCTCGATGATCGAAGACAACCGCGAGCTGAAGGAAGTCTTCGCGAATCCCACCGTCGCATCCGATGACAAGATCAAAGTTCTCGAGCAGTTGATTTCGCGCACGCGCGTGAGACCGACGACTGCGAGCTTCCTCCGCGTACTGTTGAAAAATCAGCGCCTCTCTCAGTTGCGAGATGTGGCCGAACGTTTCGCGCAAGTCCTCGACGAGCGCAGCGGCGTAGTTTCCGCGAGCGTCACAACCGCGAAACCGATTCCCGAAGATCTCAAGAACCAACTGCGCGACACGCTCGCAGCCGCAACCGGACGAACCGTCCGCGTCACCTTCAACACTGACGAAGCAATCATCGGCGGTGTGGTCGCCCGCATCGGCTCGACCATTTTCGACGGCTCCGTACAAAACCGACTCGAACGTTTGTCAGACGAACTCGCAGGTGTTAAAGCGTAAGTAATTTAGAGGAAATCATGGAACCGATAAGAGCTAGCGAAATCAACGAGATTATTCGTCAACAGATCGAAAACTTCGATAACAACGGCACCGTCACCGAAGTCGGAACCGTTATCAAGATTGGCGACGGCATCGCCGAGATTCACGGCTTGGAAAAGGTCATGGCCGGCGAACTGCTCGAGTTTCCTCATGACGTTCGCGGCCTCGCGCTAAACCTCGAAGAGGACAAAGTCGGCGCGGTGTTGTTCGGCGACTTCCAGACGATTCGCGAAGGCGATATGGTGAAGCGCACCGGTCGTATCATGCAGGTGCCGGTAGGTGAGGCGTTGGTCGGACGCGTGGTGGACGTGCTGGGCAACCCGATCA
>DATANW010000230.1:0-8245 GCA_036266055.1 Pyrinomonadaceae bacterium
ACGACGTGCGCCGCCGGATCGAGTCGCACCAGCCGATCGTAACTGCGGAGCGCGCGTCCATATTCGCCGTCGAGTCGATGCAGCATCGCCTTGACGAACTGGACCACCGGCTCGTTCGGCGCTTCGTTGCGCGCGCGGCTCACCTCGTCGCGCGCCTTCTGTTTCTCGCCGCGCCACAGGTAAACAAACACCATCAACATCCGCGCTTCGACGATATTCGGATCGATAGCGAGCGCTTTGTTGAAAGCGACTTCCGCTCGTTCATAGTCTTCCGCGCCGCCGAATCCTTTGAAGACGCGGTTGACATAGCACGCGCCCAGGCCGTCGTGGGCCAGCGCGAAGTTCGGATCGAGCTGAATCGCGCGTTCGAAGTGTTCGATCGCGCTGTCGCAGTCGTCGCGCGATAACGTGCGAAAGATGAAACGAGCAAACAGGTCGCGGCCGCGCAGGTACTGCTCGTAAGCGACCGGATTCTGCGTCGACGCCTTCGCGATGCCGTCTTGTTCGGCCGGACTGAGCTCGACGCGGAGTCCTTCGACGATACGCTGCGCGATCGTGTCCTGAAGGGCGATGATGTCCGCGGCTGAAGTGTCGATACGATCGCTCCATAACAACTCGCCTGACGCGACGTCAATCAGTTGCGCAGTGACGCGGAAGTGATCGCCCGAATGAATGAAGCCGGCAGTCAGCACCGCGCCGACGTTCAATTCCTGACCGATCTCGCGCGGATCTCTCGTCTGACCCTGATACCGCGCAATGACCGACGACGGTCGCACCACCAACGAACGGATGCGCGCCAGTTCGGTAATCACCGCGTCTGCCAACGAGAACTCGTAAAAGCTCGATGCCGGATCGTTGCTCAAATTGCGAAAACAGAGAATCGCGAGAGTCTTCTTTTCCTGATCGGCGACAGTGGTGAACGGCGTTTCATGGATGCCGGATTTGGAACTCGTCGAGGGAGTCGGCACCGACGTTGGCGCTTCGGTTCGCGTGACCGTGATCGACTTCAGCCAGCGAACGGCGCGCGACACCGGATTCGCGCCCGCGAGGTGACGCGGCGGTTCGGGCGTGACGCTTTGGTAACTTTCCGCGCCGGCGTCCACCTCCTGCAACACCTGTCGCAGCTCGTTGCGAAAGTCGTCCATGTTTTGAAAACGATCTTTCGGGTTTTTTGCGAGCGCGCGATCGATCATTTGGGTGAGTCGCGGTGGAATCGCCGTCGGCCGCAACTCGCCGATCGGTCGCGGCGGATCGTAGAGGACGGCGTGACGCACGTCGATCGTGGTCTTGCCGCGAAACGGCCACGTGCCGGTCAGCATTTCGTAAAGCAGAACGCCGAGCGAAAAAATGTCGGCGCGTTTGTCGACTCGATCGCCGCGCGCTTGTTCGGGCGCCGCGTACGTCGCCGTGCCGTAGGGAATGCCGATCTCCGTCAGTTCGGTGCGGTGAATGCCGGAGGTTGCGGCTTCGGTGTCGTCGACCAGTTTCGCGAGACCGAAGTCCAGCACCTTCACCTGACCCGCAGGCGTGACCATCACGTTGCCCGACTTGATATCGCGATGAATGATGCCGCGGCTGTGCGCGACGGCGAGCGCGTCCGCGACTTGCAACGCGATCAGCAGCGCGGTCCTGAGTTCCAACGGACGTCCGGCGACGAGCTGTCGCACGTTCTTGCCTTCGACGTGCTGCATGGCGATGAAGTGAACGCCCTCAACTTCGTCGAGATCATAAATCGTGCAGATGTTCGGGTGGTCCAGTGACGACGCGAGCTTCGCTTCGCGTTCGAAGCGTTTCAGGTTTGCTTCTTTCGCGCTTAACTCCGGTGGGATGACTTTGATCACGACCGCGCGGCCGAGTTTGAGATCAGTGGCTTTATAGACCGTTCCCTGTCCGCCCACGCCGAGCTTTTCCGTGATGCGATAGTTGCGAAGAGTCTTGCCTATCATGTCATCCGTGTTATCCGTGTGGAGTCCGGACTTGGTTATTCAAAAGTAGCAATCAATTCGTCAGCAGTGACGGTTGCGGTGCCAACCTTGCCGACGACGATTCCGGCGGCGTGATTGGCAAGCGTAGCCGCTTCGAGCATGCTCGTGCCTGCAGCGAGGGCTGTCGCCAGGGCGGCGATAACAGTATCACCAGCGCCGGTAACATCGTAAACCTCGCGCGCCGCGGTCTTGACGAAAACCGGTTCGCCGTCGCGTTCGAGCAACATCATGCCGCGATCGCCGCGCGTGATCAGCACCGCGTCGCAACCGAGTTTTTGTCGAATGACGGCTGCTGCATGATGCGAGCCATCATCCGAATGGTCTTCGCTGTTGCTCATGCGCAACGCTTCGTGATGGTTCGGCGTCACGAGCGTCGCCGGACGGTAATGATTGAAGTTTCGCAGCTTCGGATCGATCAAAACCGGCACGCGCTCGTAAGCAAATGGCAGGATCTCGCCGAGTATGCGCGGTGTGACGACGCCTTTGTCGTAATCGGAAACGACAAACGCATCGGCCTTACCCAACGCGTCTTTCAACCGACCGACGATTTGGTCTTCGATCTGCGGGTTCACCGGCGCACGCGACTCACGATCGGCGCGCACGACCAACTGACTGTGGGCGATGATGCGCGTCTTGATCGTCGACGGACGCGTTTCGTCGACGATCAGATCATCGGCAGCGCCGAGTTCGTGCAATCCGTTGCGCAGACGTCGACCAGCGTCGTCGTTTCCAACCACGCCGACGACATTGCTGCGCGCGCCGAGCGCGATCAAGTTCGCGAGTACATTCGCCGCGCCGCCGAGATGGATCGATTCGCGCCGCACCTCGACAACCGGCACCGGCGCCTCCGGCGAGATCCGCGTTACATCGCCCCAAACAAACTCGTCGAGCATCACGTCGCCCAACACGACGACATTACGATCGCGAAGCGCATCCAGGATTTCGATAACACGGATCTTGGTAAGCATTAATTCAAGACTTTGTCGATTGCAGCCACCACCCGCTCGACGGGAACGCTCAGAATACACTCCGGCTGCGGAAACTTCTCGCAAAAATAACCGTGACACGGCTGGCAGGCCATCTGTTCCAGGACCACTTCCGCCGCCGCTTTGTTCCACGGACGCCAGTGCGCCACGTTCGACGATCCAAAAATGACGACCGACGGAGTTTCGACGGCGTTCGCGATATGCGCGATGCCGCTGTCGTTGCCGACAAAGATTTGCGAACGTGCCGCGAGCGCTACGACTTCAGGAAGCGACAAGTCGAGCGAGACGATGCGGACCGACGTCTGATCGATCAACGACTCCAGAATGGCGTGTTCATTCGGCCCAGCAATGGCGACCGGGGCAAAGCCGCGTTCCGCGAGTGATTCAGCCACGCGCGCGAAGTTTTCGGTGGCCCATTGCTTCGTCGCGAAAGCTGCGGCGGGATGGATGAGCGCGATCTTTCGGTCTTCGAGTCCGGCTTCGGCGAGCTGCTGGTTGACCACGGCATCGGCTTCGGGTGTCACTGCCAGCTGTGTTCGCGGACGATCCGTAACCGGCACTCCGGTCCATCCAAGCAGTGCGAGTTGTTGTTCGACGGAGTGAGTTTTCTGCTGGCCCCAGAGCAGCAACGGCGACGGCGCTTGATGGTTGTGTAGTTGCGCGTACTGGTAAGTCTTGAGTCCGACGCGATGACGCGCACCGGTCGCGCGCGTCAGAAAAGTCGCCGTCGTTCCGCCGTGAAGGTTGTAGACGACGTCGTAACCCGTCGATCTGATCTGTCGCGCGAGTCGCGCTCGTGAAATCATGCCGCCCCGTTCGAGCACCACGACGTTGTCTGCATGCGGGTGACCTTCGAGCACCGGCGCGACCCAGTCTTCAACGAGGATGTCGATCTCTGCGTTAGGCAGGAACCGGCGCAGCGCGAACAGCGACGGCGTCGAAAGCACGGTGTCGCCGATCGAACGGAGCCGGATGAGCAACACCCTGTGCACCTTCGACCAGTCCCAGCGCGGCGACGATAAAGGTTCCGGGGTTTCAGGGGCGTGCAATGTTTCTGTTCTAAACACAAATCAAAAGATCAGTCTTCGATCTTCGCTTCGTCTATGAGCATGACGGGAATGTCGTCGCGAATCGGATAAACGCGCTTACACTCGACGCATTTCAACGCGCTTCCGTCGGGCTTCAGTTCGACTTGGGCTTTGCACGCCGGACACGCGAGTATTTCCAAAAGTTCCTGACTAACTGCCATGGCATGACCTTTCTATGCGGCCTCAATTGCGGGAATGCGGAAAGCTTACCATAATGATCCGTGTAACACGGATTCAGGAAAACAGGATTAATGTCACTAGAATTCGCGGTGCAATACGACTGCCCGCTACGCGCCAACTATTCCGAACAGCACCTCCGTCAGTGGGGTCGCTTGAGCAGCCTGCACGCCAAATTGACGACCGGAGACGCGGTTGCGCCGTCAATGGACAAACTTCAGTGGGTCGAGAAGGCGAGCGCCGAAATCGAGCGTTTGCAAACGGCGACGACTATCTGTCCTCAGTGCCCGGCGTGTTTGCCGCTCGAGGCGGCCGGCGAGGGCGAGTCGGTCGGGTGTTTGGGTCGGATCAACTACCCCGTCGAGGCGCAGTTCGAGAAGTTTCTGGCGGATCGCGTGCAGCTCTCGCTCGACACGCTGGACAAGGAAGACCAGCCGCGGCTGCTGCGCATACTCGTCGATCCGGAGTCGCCGTTTGATGGTGAAGCGACGAAGGAGTTGCGTCGCGTCGTCACTGACGAAGGTTTGCGATTTTTCGAGTTGCGCGTGCCGATTGAATTGACGCGCGACGCGTCGCGGTTGACGACCGACAACATTTTCGATCTGCTGGCGGGCTTTCGATCGGAGGACAGTGATTCGACGAGTTACACGCGCGAGTTTCCATTCGAAGCCACCGCCGATTATTACGACCTGCTCGATCTACTCCTGCGCAACGAACTCTCCCAGTCAGAAATCACGCGACTCACCGCACGCAGTCGCAACTACACGCAGTTTCTCCGCTTGCTTACCGCAATCGAAAGAGCCGAGGCGCTCCACACACGCGTGCTGATCGATTGAACTTCACGTCAGGTCGGCAGGCTGACCCGTACTGGCTATGGCGGATTTATAGAACACGCCGTATTGAGGAATACGCTTTCGCCCAAGTACCACTAACCGCAGGGGCACCATCACATATTCGGTAAGCCACTGGCTGATCATGAAATCGTCATAACCGGCCATCGCGCCGTCGACCGCAAGCGTACCCAGGCGTTTCGCGATGATCGTATCTGAGCTGCTGGGCGCTGTTGCGCGGATCTGGTGTCGCGGTTCGTTGGTGAAAACCCGAAACTCTCTCCAGTAACCTTCGGGAAAGTCCTTCTTGTTTTCTTTCACGTATTTCTGAATAACCCGGGAAACCAACTTCAAACCGCCGCTTCGGAGTGCGTCGGGCGTTTGTCCGAACACACGCTTTTTAATAAGGAAGGATCGGATTTCATCTTTTTCGTTCTCGGTCAGGCCGATTTCCGACATATTGAAATAATTTTCGGCGTCTCGAGGGATTGCAGTCTCAGACATCACGATCATTCCATGCGTGGTTTCCAGACCACCGCTCCTCAGGTATCGTTCTCTCAGTTTTGCTCGAATGTATCGGCACAAGCCGATCATGGAAAACTCCGCCTCAGGTATGAGAAACACGTCGCAAACGCCAATAGCCGATACGGCGTGTGTGACGACGAATCCCGAGTCAGATCCGAAGAGTTGAAGGACGCAGAGTCGCGGATTGGACTTCGCTTCGGTGTGGAGCTCCTCGATCAGGTCCCTGGAGCGCTGCACGGCTGATAAGAAACCGAAGGACTGCCACATCCAAAGCACATCGTTGTCCATGGTTTTTGGGATCCCCACGACCGATATGTTTCTTCCTAAGTCGCGAGCAGTTCTCAAGATTGCGTGCGCGGCTCGCATACTGCCGTCGCCGCCGATGACATAAAGAATCTCCACGCCGTGGGTTTCTAGATTTTGCACGATCTTTTCCAATGCCTTCCGACGTGCAAGGGGGTCTTGGACCAGGAGCTTATCCAGGCGCGAAGTACCGATGATTGAACCGCCGCGGTCAGCACGACCTTCGACGTCGCCCATAGTCAAAGGTCGATAATGTTCACCCGGATCGTAAATAGAGTTGAAGCCGTTCTGGTACCCATTTATCCGCAGGGCATCCTTGTATCGACCGTCTCTGGCGTACAGTGTCTGGCGCTCGACAATTCCGGCGATAACGGCGTTGATGCCCGGTGCGATTCCGCCGGACACAAGCACACCGGCCGTAAGCGCACGCGGTCGCAACGGGTACGACAGTCTCTTTCTCGGACCAGCCTCAGGAAAGCAAAGCCGGTTGGTCGTGACCGGGTCGGTCAAGTCCTTAAGAGCTGCGGCCAGGACCAATGGTTCTTCCTGCCGATAATCGTCGGCATCGTAATCCCAGTCGCGAAAGCGTCCGACCTCGGCTTCCTTCAGTGGGGACGGTTCGTCAACCGCGGGTTTGCGTTCGGTCATGGGCCAAGTCGGAGGGCAGCCCTGGCCGATTCGCGCCGGATCGATACTGCCTTTGCTGTAGGCATTGATAATGTTTTTTTCGTAGTCGAAAATATATTCATTCGGAATGTCGTCGATAGGAACCCACTGTCTGTCTAGTTTTCGGGCCAGCGTGGCGGCGCATTGCTGAGCGCTGCTTTCATCAAGAGTGGTGACGTCGAGGGGGTCAAAGCCGTCCAACAGTCGGAGCTTGGCTGGTACGGTTGCGCCCGGAAGTTTGACGACCGCGATTTTCAGAGGTGTAGACGTAGAAGAATTAATCGCGGCGCTAGCTTCCAGGGCCTGTGTCTCTCCCAACTCCTCACCTAGAAAAAGAACGAACACCTGTGCTTCTGAAAGCGCCCCGCTAACTTCTTCAAACCAACGATCCCTTATTTCTTTGCTCCATGCCTCTTTCTTTTGGTCGTCGCCGTAGAAGTAGGGCGTAAGATCCGATTGTTTCGTCAGGTAGTAATGAATGGATTGGACGAACCTGGCATCGGCGAAGTGGTAAGAGAGGAATACCTTCATGTAGTTCTCCTAGGGAATCAAGCGCTGACTCGGGCACCCGATCGGACGGACAAGGCTCCGATTTGGATAATAACGAGATGTAAGTGTGCTGATTTTCGCTGAACCCTAGGTGCGAATCAAGTTTTTCCGGGAGTGAACGATTACTGCTTGCGCTCGTCCAAAACGCGCAACGTGTCGAGGATGAGGTTCGTGTTGCTGAGAGCCTGGATTCGGACCGGGTACTGGTCTGAAGTTTTTTGAAACTCAAAAGTCCCGCTGGTGATCTCCACGACGCGCTCAAAACCCTGTTCGCCGCTTTTCGCGCCGCAAGTGGCGTCGACGATCCGGCCGTCGCTGAACATCACCTGGCCCTGATGCTTTTCGCCGTTCAGAGTCAGAACGCCGTTCAGCCGGGCGTTTTCGATGACCTGCATCGCGTCGAAGACACTGATGGCGCTGAGATCTCCCGCCAAGGTGAAGTGCTTTTGTTCGAAGTGTGGCTCGGGGCCGGCGGGAGCCTGTTTGAGGTCCGGTCGACGAGCACGACGGATTGCGTCGAGACCGCGAGCGATGTTGATGCGGTCGTCGAGTTGTTTGGCTTCGAGCAGGCGATCGTGGGCCGTGTCGAAGTCTTCGCGTTCGATGTAGAGGCTGGCGAGGGCCAGACACTGCCGGGCGGCTTCTTCGGTCTGTTTTTGGGCCGCGCAGATTTCGCGGAGGCGTTCGCGAAGCTTGATGGACCGCTGGTTGAGCTCGAGGGCGGTGCGGAGGCGTTTGATCGCGCGATCCGCAGCCTGGTACTTCATGAAGAGCTCGGCGTCGAGTAGGGCCGCCTCGACTTCGCTGACATGCTCGGCTTGTGAGTCTGTAAGCGACATCGAGGGCGAGTTTACCACAAGCCATTTGCGGCTTTAGGACACTAAATCGTGCGGCTGAGTGAGATTAGGTGAGCCGTTTTGAGGGCCAAACACGCGTTAATAGTTGAGGGATCGTATTGGCATGCAACCTGCGAGGCAACGTGATCGTACGAACCTCATCAGAGAAGTAGTGGGATGGAGACGACGATGAACCGATGGATGAAAAGACGAATTGAACGTTCGCGGGCCCGATGCAAGGAAAACCGCCGCTAATTACCGCCCCGATTGGTTTTACTCTCATTATCGAGAACTAACCTC
>DATANW010000231.1:0-1930 GCA_036266055.1 Pyrinomonadaceae bacterium
GTGGTCCAACGCGGCCGAGTCTTGCATGACTTACCACGTTTTCTATACCGAAGAATTTATGCGCGAACAGTTTCCGCATGCGACGATCCGCCCCCCGGTCAACGGTGAGATGCAACACTGCTGCATCATGAGCCACGAAAAGGCACAACATACATAAAACTTCCAGTGATTTCGTTCCCAGATAAAGCCAGGGTAAATGTCGACGACAAACTCGCTCGCGAACTGCTTCGCGCGGCTGAGAGTTTGCCAAACTACGACAACCGTGAGTTTTACTCAACGTCGCTGCAAGCGTCGGTGCTCGAAAACGTGCGCGCTGCCGCGCCTGACGCTTTCGATTCCTTGATCAGTGAAATCAACAGTCGCCTTACGCGGCGCCCGTATTGCGCTTTGATCCGTGGTTTGATTTTCGATCCGGGTAACAAAGTGTTCGTCGCGCTCAATCGCGCATTCGGCGAATTGGTGGCGCGTCCATACGAAAAGCCGCGTGCTCAACTCGTGCATTACATTCAGCCTTCGACTGACATCGTGTCTGCGCGCGGCGGCCATGAAAGCGAGCGATTGCACACTGACACTGCGGATTGGGAACCGCCCGTCGAATTGATCTCGATGGTCTGCGTACGCGCTGACCCCGACGGCGGCGGCCGTTCACGCATCCTCGATGTCGACTCGATACGCAGCGAAGTAAATGAGCGACTCGGCGGCGCGACCCTGGAGCAGTTGGAAACGGAAGCGGTGCCCTGGCAATTGGCGAGCTACTGGGGCGGTGGGGTTCAGTGGCGTACCATACTCACTCCATCAAGCGTCTGCTGGCGTCGTTACACGATCGATCTCGCGCTCGACTCGACTGGTGCGAGACTCTCCGACGACATGCTTCGTTCTTTGGCAAGCTTTGAAAACATGATCTCGACAACGCCCCGTACGCTCGACTTCCTGATGCTTGAAGGCGAGCTCTTGTTTTCCAACAACCGGCGCACGATTCACGCCCGCACGCCCATCGCGGCGGGTACCGCTTCAGACCGATTGATGATTCGCAGTTGGATAAGGACCACGGATTAAATATGCAATTCGCACAGATTTGTGATCGAGTAGAAAGCAAAGCGGGTGAGATCGATCCCGGGGTATTGCTTGGCACCTGGATCAATTCAAACCTCGACACGACCAGCATCGCTCGCGTGAAGATCACCGACGCAGGCGGCAAACTCCAGCTACAAGTATTTGCTATGGGGCCCGACGGTTTGATCGACTGGGGAACAGCGCCGGCGCAGGTCTTCGCCGCTGGACCAGCAGCTCATGCCGGCGCCGGTTTCACCTGTCGCTACGATTTCGGATTCGCGGAAGCACGGTTACAGGCAATGATCATGAAAGGCTTGTTGGTGTTGGCCCAGTTCCACCTTTTCAAAGACGACAGCGGACGCGCTGATTATTTCCTGCGCGAGTACTTCGCGTTGAGTCACGACCGTTTCTAAAAATATGACACAGGCAGCATTCAAGCAAAACAGTCACTTGAACCCGGAGCTTTACGAAGCCGGTGGAAATCTGGACAAGCTCGTCGGCCGCTGGTTGAACACGAATCGCGACACGCGTGGTATCGCCGAATGCACGATCGAGCGCGAGGGCGATCAGATAAATGTCAGGATTACCGGCGCCGGCGAGGATGGCCCAATCGCGTGGCCGGTGGTAGCGGCGCAGTCGCTGGCGAACCTGGAAGAGGAAGCAGGCCAACGCACCGGCGCTCTGATGGCCACGTTCGAGTTCGGATTCATGCGGGCCGAAACGCACATCAGGATCAATAAAGGCGTGCTGGTGATCGTGCTGTTCGCGACGTTCCTCGACGGCAGCGGCAGATCGAACTATCTGAACCGCGAATTCTTTTACGCGCAGGGATGACACGCCGTGGTTTTTCTGTCGACGAAAACCGGGCAGTTCACCT
>DATANW010000232.1:0-5434 GCA_036266055.1 Pyrinomonadaceae bacterium
GCCGAAGATGAATACTCCGACCATGAGTGTCCAGAAGTAGAGTTCGCGTCCGTGGCCGAATGGATGGTCGGCATCCGGTGGTTTGCGGCTGTTGCGAATGCCGAGCAGGATTAGCGCGCCGTTACCCGTGTCGACGAGTGAGTGAATGGCCTCGGAGAGCATGGCTGAGCTGCCGGAGACGGCGGCGGCAAAGAACTTCGTAATTGCAATCGCAAGGTTTCCCAGTATCGCCGCAACGACGGCGGTCTTTGCCTCTTGTGCCACTGAGTTGTCCTACAAGAAAACCGTTGCTGAAAGCAAGTTTCCGAAGGTCCAAACGCTGCCTTCACGCATAACCGCGAAAATCAATGAAGAACAAGTTTCGGACGTATGCGGACGCTTAAGGGAAGGGGGAGCTATCGGTCATACGGAGCCTCGTTTATCCAATGGAAGCCTCGTTCGGTTAGCAGAAAATTATGATTTTCGGATCGGTGCAACCGCGCACTCAATTCTGATCCGTCGAGTGTTCCGGCAAGCGTAATGATTTCGGGACTCACTTGTTCGTAGGTCAAAACCGTATTCCAATTCGGCTCGTCGCGCTTGAGCAAAGTCAGGGTCCGCTTTTCCTCATCCATCTGTAAACCAAAGCGCTGAAGAGCTGTGCCCGTCTGCACGCCCACCCGGCGAGGTGAGTCAAAAACTATTCGTTGCCAACGCGGAGCAGACGCAGTTGGCGTCGCTTGTTTCAAATTGAATTCCTCAACCTCCCAGATCCCATAGAACGGCGAACGCTGGCTTATGAAGTCTCGACGCTGAGCGTAGGACTGATACAAAGAAGTGCCGGTGACGGCAATCAGGAAGAGACTCGATAGCACGAGCGCGCCGCGATGCCACAGTTTCCGGCGAAACAAAGGCGGCTCGCTAACGAACTCAACCGGCCGGTTTAAAATAAAGAAGTTCGCCAGGCGGCGTAAGTCCGGTAACACCAGAAAAACAGCCATCGCCAATAGATGTAAAGAATAGAGTTTGACGGGAACGTCGTAGCTGAAGTTAAGCGCGACGACATTGCTCATGACGCCAATCGACATCAGCGCACCGAGTGTTGATGTCTTGCGCGGGAACAACAAAATTCCGGCAATCATCTCCGCCAGGCCGACAAATATCGTGTAGGGTTCGGAAGCGCCCATGAACGTCCACAGCAATCCCATTGGTGAGGATTCGCCGTACGTTTGCATTAGTCGGTCCAACGTCGGCGGTGAAAACTGACTCATGATCACCTTGTAAGCGCCGTAACCGATCATCGCCGTGCCCAGAGAGAAACGGACGTAGAGGTGCAACCAGCGTTGTAATGTCGGATAACTGAGTCGCTTTCGATCGAACAGCGTCCAAACAACTGTGATGACTAGCGCGATGAGAAGCAGACAGGCCACCAGGAGGTAATCGAAAGTTCGATCTCCGCTACCGTTGAATACGGTAGAGATCTCTTTATGAAAAATGGCCCGTGCGACGCGCGGCACGAGCCAATTCCAGATCACGTTATAAAACTCGGCTGCCTTGTCGACGTAGGGAAATACGGTCAACGGAAACGGCAGGTTGAAAAGCAAGAGATACACGAAGGCAAACCGAAACGCCGTGCGAGTGAACGGGTGCCAACGCTGCTGAGGAACTTCGTTGCTAATGGTTCCGGACATTAGTCGTCAGAGTTTTGTTCGGACGACCCCGTGTTGACAACTACTGCCGCGGGCGCTGGCGCGGGCGGCGGTTGCGTAACTACCACTTGCGTCGCCGGTGGCTTATTCGCGTTGGCATCGACCGCCTTTGCCGTAACGTAAGATCCGCCGCTGATACCCAGCAACGCCAGAATGCCGCCGGGAATGGCTGTCGGAAACGTCGGTGGATTCGAGCTCAAAATGATTAGAAACAGTCCGAGCGCGATCACGAAAGTGAAAACCAGGAACTGAAAGCGCGCCAGACTGGCGTCGCCATCGGCGCCGGCGATCAGGTACATCAGGTTGATGTCGCCCTTCACCATCTTGTAGATGATCGCGAGCGCAAAGGCGGCAACGAGGACCGTCACAATCCAACCCATAACAAGTGCCAGAAAGTGAAAGCTGGGATCTGGTGGGGTCTGCAACAGCAGCAACATGGGGGACCTCCCTTTATAGTCGTTCCTATCTGGGTTCAGAGCTGAATAACGATAAGACTCCCTTGGCGCCGAGGAAAACTGAGTGACTACCGCCAAGAACCAGGAGCCATTTGGTTTCGATTTCCGGAAAGGTGCGGAATTCAATAACCTGAGACAGAACGTAAAAAGCCATTGCGAATGTAAATAGCAGTAACTGCACCCGCGCCGCACTGACGCCGCCGGTTCCCGTCCGCGTTTTTTCGCGTAGCACACCGCTCATTTTGATCGCACCCGTCAAAAGCTGATAGACGATCACGCCTGCGAATGCGGCTAATAAAATTCCCAATTCGTATTTTGCGAAACTCGCCAGTAGTCTCAATTCATCCGTCCGTGTGCTGAGGAGTAATGACGTTGAGAACAGCGTTAGATCAGCTAGACCTGAGGTCGATCGCGCGACTCGTTCGCGAGCAATCGGCGCGGGGTCGCGAGCGCCTCACTTGAAACGTACAGCGTAGCAGCCTGCAAAGCCTTGAAACACGCGGCTTATACTCTGGATTTACGGCGGCTGTCAATATTGTTTAGCGCAGGTATACGTCTGCGCGAACTCGACACGGGCGGGCGCCTGCGCCCTACTTAGGTATGACTTGGCGCGGGGAAATATTTCGTGGGCAAAGAAGCTTTTATGGAGTGGATTTTCGACAGCTTTCCCGAAACTGCTTAACCAGACGATCGCTCAGACGGGTAACCGTCGGGAGTTTTAGCGGTCCGATTAGATAACGTCCCGAAGGCGGCGTCTCGCAGCGTATCGAGATCGTAATTCTCCTTGAAGTGCTGACGATAAGCCTCGATTGGAATGGCCAGCCCTTCCATCGAGCTTTCATCGAGATGCACCAGGAATACGAAATTAGCGTCGGCAAGTTTTTCTCAAAGAGGCTGTGAGTTTTCTCAAATATATTTCATCGGGTTTTTTGCACCGTTCGTCGCAGGATCCAGTCAGATACAACCTTCAAAACCTCCGGCGACATCGTTTCATCGATCTGCCCGTACTCGGATGGTAGACCCGTCTGAGTCGTTTGGAACAAATGATTGAGTTTCGGAAACGCCTTTAGTGTTACGTCCTGGTTTCCGCCCTCCTTCAGCGCGGCTCCAATCAACTCGAGGTTTTCCTTCGCGGGGACTTGTAAATCGAGTTCGCCATTCAAAGCGAGCACCGGAACTTTTACGTTCTTCAAAACAGGCGCCGGATCAAACGTTATGAAGTAGCGATACCAGGGAGTCTTGTAAATCGGCATAGAGGCTTTGATAGCTGCCGCAGCCGGGGCGAATAACTGCTTCTGGAGATCTCCTAAGGTTCGATCGTAAGCCGCGATCTCCTCGTTGATCTTTTGTTCAATGCACTTTTCATCCGGCTCGGTTTTGACGATTGAGTTGATCATCTTTGCCAGCGCAAGGGTATGTCTGATGGTGTCGACGTGCGTTCCCTGGGCCTTAAGGATCAGTTCGGTTTGCGAATAGATAATGTCTTCGCCGCGTTGGCCGGGGCCGGCAAGGAGCACGATGAACGCGACGTCGTTGCTACGGGCCGCGAGCATCGGTGCGATCATTCCGCCTTCGCTGTGGCCGATAAGCCCAATCATCTTTGGATTGATATCTTTTCTTTGCTTGAGAAAATTGACTCCCGCAAGAACGTCCTCGGCGAAGTTTTCGCTTGTTGCCGAAAGCGACCCGAGGTCCGTACCGCCGACGCCACGATCATCAAGTCTCAGTACGGCAATGCCGTTTCGTGTCAGATAATCGGCCAGAACGAGGAAGGGATGATGACCGGCAATCGTCTCGTTGCGATCCTGCGATCCGCTGCCCGTAATCAGCAGCACCACGGGATAAGGGGCACCGCCGCGTGGCAGAGTCAGAGTGCCGGCGATCTTTATGTTGTCCTTCTGATTTCTATAGCTGACTTCTTCCTCGTCATACGGGTAAGGCTTCTTTGGATCCTGTGGGCGATTGAACTTAGGCAGCTCGGCGATCCGCTTGAAAATCAGTGGCGAGGCGTTAGCGCCCTGCTTGAGAGTGCCCGTGATCTCATCACCGGCGGCGTTTAGCGTCCCCTCGTAGTTGATGAGGAATTTTGCAGCGGTGAAAGTCAGCTTGTCGCCGTTCAGCACAATCGAATCAATGGGCAGATCCTTCGCACCCTGGTCCAGACTATCGAACTTGGCGGTATAGCCGTCTACCGATTTTTGAACCTTCAAAGCAAGTCTGAACTTAGCGCCACCGACTTCCAGTGTTGCCAGCCAGTTGCCTTCAACGTTATGCATCGGGACTTGCGCAGCAACCGTGCCGATCAATGCGAAGAGTAGAAATGCAGAAAGTATGGCTCTCATCGGTTTTTCCTTCCGGTTCTATCGGCCGCCATTCAACTTCGAAAGAACTTCGACAAATTCGCGCAGGCGGTCAAAGTTCAGAACGATCAATGTCGGTAAAACGACCAGAACGATCGAGCCGAGCACCACTCCGGTTTTGGCCCACACGCGATGTTCGGTAAGTCGCGGTTCGGGTACTGCGCGGAGTGCGAGCCAACCAAAGATGATGGCCAGAATGGGTTTTTCTAGACCGAGTAAATTAATAAAGCTGAAGATGCCGAGTATTAGCGAAGCAGTCGCAAAGGCATACTTTTGGCCCAGTATCAGCGAGTTCCTGGTTTGATTTTCGACCATGATTCATCTCTCCATCATCAGTTCGGTGTTTATCCTGAACGGGTTCTCTTTAATGACAACGAATAGCAAAGTAACGATAACCAGTGGCACGAGTTTGAACGCCAGGCCGAGGTCGCGGGCGGGAAGCATTTCCAACAGTTTGTAAGTGACCAGCAGCAGACCAATCAGGGCAAAGAGCTGCCAGTGCAGAACCGAACTCGCCGGTTGCGCAATTCTGTTTTCGATTGCGGGCCAGAGATCGACGTTCGCCTCCGCCAGCGTCTGGCTGACAAGCACACGATCGAGCGCCAGCAATTGCTTCAGTTCGTTTTGACAGTTAGCGCAGGCTGTCATGTGCGCGGCTAACTGTTCTCCGGAGAACGCCGGCTCTTCGCCATCGGCAGCGGCCATTTGTGCCATCAGCACGTCTTCACAAGTTAATTCCTTCATGACAGTCAAACCTCTTGTTCTCGGAGGACCGTTCCTGTTAGTTGGCCCTTCAACCGCCGGCGCGCACTAAAAAGCCGGCTCATCACTGTTCCGCGCGGGATTTGCAGGTGCACGGCTAGTTCGTCATATGAGAGCCCGCTGAAATACTTCAACCCGATGATTTCGCGTTCCTCACGTGTCAGCGAGT
>DATANW010000233.1:0-9992 GCA_036266055.1 Pyrinomonadaceae bacterium
GCACACTCGCTCTGTTTGCGCAGTTGCGAATTCACATGGCCCAGGCGAACTGGCCTACTGTCGTGGGGGATGCGGAGGAGTTGTCGAAGATTTCCGATCTCGGCGGCACGCGAGTGCCGGGCGGGACCAACCCCGCGGAGATCAATTTCCTGCGTGCCTACGCGCTGGAACAGATGGGCCGGACGGAGGAAGCCGTCGCTGCTTACCTGGCAATTCCCGATGGACGCAACGAGTACTACGGCATGCGCGCGACGCAACGACTGCTCGCGCTCAGTGGGCAGGATAAGTCGCGCTCGATTGTTCAGAACCAGTTGAATTCGTTGCTGAACCAGATGAAGTCTGAGCAGCACGAGCAGGCGAGAGTCGCCGCGCAGTCGGCGTTGCGACTCACGAACGATCCAAAGACGCGCGAGAAAATATTGGAGCGTTTACGAGTGGCGTACGACTCGCTCAGCGCGTATCAGTTACCAAAGTTTGTGATGCTGCCGGTCGATAAGAAGGATCCCGAGTCGATCGCCTATGCACTCTTCGAACTGCAACTCTACGAAGAAGCTGTACCTGAGTACCTGGCGAAACTCAAAGATCCGAAGATCGAAGAGGCTTACTCAGCCGCAGTGCTTGCCTCGCGTGTGAACCTGGCGAATCGCGCTATCCGCTTTGCCGAGCCGATCTTTAAAGCAATGCCGGCCGATTACGTGCTCGAAATCGCACCCAGGCAGTTCATCGAAATGCTCTATCCCGTTCCCTTCAGCGACTCGCTGTTCAAGCATGCTGGTTCGAGAAATGTCGATCCGAAGTTCATACTGGCAATCGCGCGACAGGAATCGCGCTTCCAGGTGGACGCGAAGTCGGTTTCAGCCGCGCGCGGAATGATGCAGTTCATTCCCTCCACCTCGAACCAGATCGCCGGCGAACTAAAGCTCGCGAATTTCGCGCAGGACGATCTCTACAACGCCGACACCGCGATCCTCTTCGGGTCGCAATACCTGTCGAACCTGTTCAAGCTGTTTCCCAATCAACCGCAGGCAGTCGCGGGTGCGTACAACGGCGGCGAAGACAATCTCGCACGCTGGATCGCGCGTTCACGTTCCAACGATCCTGACCGTTACGTTCCCGAGATTGGCTTTTCGCAAACCAAGGATTACGTTTACAAAGTGCTGACGAATTACTGGAATTACCAGCGACTCTACACCGACCGTCTTATTCACATATCACAAAAATGAAAACCGTTCTCTTATTGTTACTGATCGCCGTCGTGGGCGGCGTCGTCGTATCGTGCCATCGCGCTTCCGGCAATGAGAAGCGATACGATCTGAAGGGCAAAGTAGTGGCCGTCGAGCCCGACAAGCGTCGCGTGACGATCGCGCATGAAGACGTCGTGGGCTACATGCCAGGGATGACGATGCCGTTCACCGTCCGCAACGAGTCGGACATGCAAATGCTCGTGCCAAACGCGGAGGTGACGGCGACGCTCGTTGTCGACGGTAAGCATTCGTGGCTCGAGAATTTGTTTGTGACCGTTAAGCAGGAGGCGAGTGCGCCGCTGTCTGCGGAGGCGGCAGTTATCGCGAAGGAAGGCGACGAAGTTCCAAACTTCGCGCTCGTCAACCAGGACGCGAAACCGATCCGCATCAATAATTATCGCGGCAAGGCGCTGCTGCTGACGTTCATCTACACGCGTTGTCCCGACCCTGAATTCTGCACGCTGATGAGCGACAATTTCGCCCAGATCGAACGGCAGTTGGGCCAGGAGCCGGAGCTGTACGCGAAAACGCACCTGCTGAGCATCACCATCGATCCGGCGCACGACGTGCCGAAGGTCCTGCGCAGCTACGGCGCCGCGCACAGCGAGCGGTACGAGAGCGAGACATTCGCGCATTGGGAGTTTGCGACCGGCGATCAGGTGAAGGACATCGCGCAGTTTTTTGGTCTAACGTATTTTCCGGAGAAGGATCAGATCAGGCACGGATTGAGGACGGTGATCGTGAACCCGGACGGCAAGGTTGCGAAGATCTATTCCGGCAACGAATGGAAGACCGACGAGGTCGTAAATGAACTAAAGAAAACTGTTTCTAAGCCAGGCCCTTGATCTTCCTGATCTCCTCGGTAAGCACAGGCACAGCTTCAAACAGGTCGCCGACGATCGCATAATCGGCGATGTCGAAAATAGGCGCTTCAGGATCTTTGTTGATCGCGACGATCGTTCCCGAGTTCTTCATGCCCACCAGATGTTGAATCGCGCCCGAGATACCCAACGCCACGTAAAGCTTCGGCGCGACCGTCTGACCTGAAGATCCGATCTGGCGATCGATCGGAAGCCACTCGGCGTCACAGATCGGTCGCGAGGCTGCGAGATCGCCGCCCAACACTTCCGCCAACTTCTCCGCCAACGCCAGATTGTCTTTGCTCTTGATACCGCGACCGACGGCGACGATCACTTCCGCCTTCGTGAGATCGACGGCCTGTTTCGCTTCCTGGAACGGCGCTTCGGGCACCATGCGCACGTCGCCGATCTGGACCGTCATATTTTCAACTGCCGCCGAGCCGCCTTTCGTGGCGTGATCCGGGCGGTAAGCGCCAGTTTGGAACGTAGCGAACACTGGCGCTTCGCCGTCGGATGAGACGTCAGCGTCGAGCTTGCCGAGGAAAATGCGACGAGTGAAACCTACATTGCCGTTGTCGGCGTTGCCGCGGATGCAGTCGCTGATCAACGACTTCTTAAAACGCGCGGCGAGTTTCGGAGCGAAGTCGCGCACCTGGTAAGTGTGCGTCAGAAAGACGAGACTCGGGTCGACTTGCTTCACGACCTGCTCGAACGCGTCCGCGTAGGCGTCCGGCGTGTAGTCGGCGAGCTTCGGATCGCTGACGCTGATCACACGAGCAATGTCGTAAGCAGCAATTTCCTGGGCCAGTGCTGACGCGTCGGCGCCGAATACGACCGCACTCACTGGCTGATTCAGTTGGGACCCAAACGCCTGCGCGGCGGCGATTGCTTCGAATGAACTGCGATTCGCCGTTCCGCCGTTGTTTTCGATGAAAACAAGAATTCCGTTGCTCATGAAATTTAATTAATCCGTGTTCTAAAAGACCCTGGCTTCAGTGTGCAGCTTCTGCGCCAGCTCCGCCGCTCCGGCTTTCGCGTCGCCGTTGCCGAGCATCTGCGTCTGTTTCGTCTTCTGCGGCAGGTAGATCTTCTCGATCCGCTGGTGCGAAGGCCGGCCGACGATCTCCACAGCCGGCGTCACTTCTTTGATCTCTTTCTTCTTCGCCGCCATGATCCCTTTCAACGTCGCGTAGCGAATCTGGCTGATGCCGGATTGGATCGTCAGCAAGGCCGGCAGCGGCATCGTGTACCACTGATACCAGCCGCTTTCGAGCTCACGCTTGACGCGAAACTTATCGGCTGCTGCGTCGACTTCAATCACGATCGTCGCATGCGGCAGACCAAGCAGTTCAGCCATGATCACACCGGTTTGTCCGTAACCATGATCGTCTGACTGCAAGCCCGTCATAACGAGGTCGGGATTCTCGTCGCGAATCGCGTCCGCCAGCACAGTGGCAGCGGCAAACGGCGAGAGGTGCGTCAGATTGTCGCCGGCGACGTGAATGGCCCGATCGGCGCCGCGCGCGAGCGCGTCCTTGATCACACTCTTCACACGCTGCGGCCCCATGGAACAAACAACCACTTCCCCACCGAGCTTCTCGCGCACGCGCAACGCTTCCTCGAGCGCGTAACCATCCGACTCGCTGACTTCAAACGACAGATCGCCTTCTTCGATCCACGTCGCGTCTTTGTTAATTCGCAGGATCGCGTCTTTGTTCGCGACCTGCTTCATCATCACTATGATCTTCACTATTCTTCGTACCTCTTAAACAACAAGGCCGCGTTCGTCCCGCCAAATCCAAAACTGTTCGAGAGCACGTAGTCGACTCTTGCCTCGCGCGGTTCGTTGGGAACGTAGTCGAGGTCGCATTCAGGATCCGGATTGACGTAGTTGATCGTGGGTGGAATGACGTTGCGATGCAGCGTCAACACACAGAAGATACCTTCGATTCCACCCGCGGCGCCCAGCAAGTGGCCCGTCATCGACTTCGTCGAGCTGACCGCTAGCTTGTAAGCGTGCGCCCCGAATGTGTCCTTGATCGCGAGCGTCTCGAACTTGTCGTTGTACGGCGTCGACGTGCCGTGTGCGTTGATATAGCCGACCTGATCGGGAGTAATCCCGGCGTCTTTCAACGTGCGCTGCATGACGCGGCGCGCGCCCGAACCCGTCTCGTCAGGCATCGTCAGGTGAAACGCGTCGGCGGCGGCTCCGTAACCGACGATCTCGCCGTAGATCTTCGCGCCGCGACGCTTCGCCAACTCCAACTCTTCGAGGATCATGATCCCCGCGCCTTCGCCGATCACAAAACCGTCGCGATCGCGCTCGAACGGTCGTGACGCGTGAATCGGATCGTCGTTGTTGGTCGACAACGCACGCATCGCGGAAAAACCGGCCACGCTCATCGGCGTGATCGCCGACTCCGCGCCGCCGCAGATCATTATGTCTGCGTCGCCGCGTTGAATGATCTTGAAACTGTCGCCAATCGCGTGCGCGCCCGCGGCGCAGGCCGTGGCGGTCGCGGAGTTTGGTCCTTTCGCTCCGAAGCGGATCGAAACCTGTCCGGCGGCGAGATTGACGATCGCGGACACGATAAAGAACGGCGAAACACGATCGGGACCATCGTCGAGCAACTTCGAATGCTCGCGCTCGATGGCCCAGAAGTCGCCGATGCCGCTACTGATGTAGGTGCCGACGTTCTCGGCAATGTCGTCCGGCAGCTTTCCGGCTTCGGTAAGCTGTAGGCCGCTGTCGGCTACTGCTTCGATAGACGCCGCAATCGCGTAATGAATAAAGGCGCCCATCTTGCGCGCCTCTTTCTTTGCGATGAATGTTAGTGGGTCGAAGTTTTTAACTTCGCAGGCAAACTTGACTGAAAACTTCTCAGCGTCGAATTTCTTGATGTAGTCCGCGCCGCTGCGACCACTCATCAGCGCAGTCCACGTATCTTCGACAGTGTTGCCAACAGGAGTGACGAGGCCGAGGCCCGTGATCACGACACGACGTGTCAAAATTAAACTCCTTCAGGTCATTGCCGACTGACAATTCCCGATTGCCGATTTGAAAAACAATTGGCAATTGGAAATCGAAAATCGGCAATTCAATTACTTCTTGTGCTGGTCGATATAGTTATAGGCGTCGCGAACGCTTTGAATCTTCTCTGCGTCTTCGTCCGGGATCTCGATCCCAAACTCTTCTTCAAAACGCATGACGAGTTCGACCGTATCCAGCGAATCGGCGCCGAGGTCGTCGATAAAACGCGCATTCGGCGTAACCTCGTTCTCATCGACACCAAGCTCATCGACGATAATCTGCTTTACCTTGTTCTCGATCTCTTGATCGGGCATCGTGTTTGCTCCTCTGTGAGTTAATTAAACTAATACATCCCGGGCAGCAAGTGCGGCACTGGTCGCTTCCAGACTTGCTGCGTCTTCCACGTTAAGACACTTAATGTCGCGACTCGTTTGCCGCATGAGCCCTGACAAAACTTTTCCCGGTCCAACCTCGACGACTTTGTCGACACCGTTCTCGATCAGCAACTGCATCGACTCAACCCAACGCACGGGCGCTGACACTTGCCGGAACAATGCGTCGCGCAGTTCAGCGGGCGCGGTCGTGATGCGCGCGTCGACATTCGTAACCACCGGAAACTTCGGGTCAGCGAATGTTAGCCGCTCGAGATCCGACGCGAGCCGGTCCTGGGCCGGCTTCATCAGCGCGCAATGAAACGGCGCGCTCACGTTCAACTTGATCACTCGACGCGCCACGTCTTTCAGCAACTCGATCGCGCGATCGACGGCCGCCGTATTTCCGGCGATAACAACCTGACCGGGCGAGTTGATGTTTGCGACCGAGCAAACTTCACTCCCGCTCGCCTCCGCGCAAACGCGCTCGATGTCGGCGAGTTCACCGCCGATTACCGCAGCCATCGCACCTGTACCGACAGGCACTGCTTCCTGCATGTAGCGCCCGCGGGCACGCACCGTGCGCAGAGCGGCAGACAATTCCAAAACATTGGCAGCGACGAGCGCAGAGTATTCACCCAAACTATGTCCGGCGACAAATGCCGGAGCGGGTGCGCCCGCGCTTTCGAGCGCTCGAAAGGCAGCGACGGAAGTCGCAAGAATCGCGGGCTGCGTGTTCTCAGTCAACTGAAGTTCTTCAGCCGGGCCTTCAAAACACAAGCGCGACAGCGGAAATCCCAATGTCTCGTCAGCTTCTTCAAAGACCTGCCGCGCCGCGGGAAAGTTGTCTGACAAATCCTTTCCCATTCCTGGACTCTGTGAACCCTGGCCGGGAAACACAAACGCGAATTTAGACGATCCCGTTACCATCGCATCAAGACCGATCCCCACGTCACGCCGCCGCCAAACGAAGACATCAGCACCACATCGCCTTCCTTCACGCGTCCGGCCTGAACGCACTCATCGAGCGCGATCGGTATCGACGCCGCGGAAGTGTTGCCGTGCACCGCGATGTTCGAATAGACCTTCGCCATATCTACGTTCAAACGATCCGCGACGGCTTCGGTGATGCGTTGGTTTGCCTGGTGCGGGATGAACAGGTCGACGTCCTCCGCCTTCTGTCCTCCCTGCTCCAAAACATCGCGGGAGATTTCAGTCATCGAACGTACGGCGACTTTGAACAGCTCGTTGCCCTTCATCTTGAAGAAATGATCGCCGGCTGCGAGCGTCTCGGCCGTGGGCTTGCGCCGTGTGCCGCCCCCCGGTGAATAGAGCTGCTCTTCGTAACGTCCGTCCGATTTTATCTTCGACGCGAGAATGCCGCGGTTTCCTTCAACTGGTCCTAAAACTGCCGCGCCGGCGCCGTCGCCGAACAGCACGCAGGTTTGACGGTCTGTGTAATCGACGTATTGCGTAAGAACCTCGGCGCCGACGACCACGGCATATCGCACCTGGCCCGTTCGGATCATCGAATCAGCGAGCGAGACGCCGTACAAAAAACCCGAACACGCGGCGACGACGTCCATTGCCGCGGCGTTATTAGCGCCGATTTCAGCCTGGATGATGCAACCTGTCGACGGAAGTATTTGATCGGGCGAGACTGTCGCGCAGATCAGGAGATCGATGTCCGTCGGGTCGAGCTTTGATCTTTCGATGGCCTGGCGCACGGCCCTAACGGCAAACATCGACGTGTATTCATGCGGCGCAGCTTTCCGGCGTTGCTTGATGCCGGTGCGCGTAGTGATCCACTCGTCCGAGGTCTCAACCATCTTGGCGAGATCGGCATTAGTCAGAATGCCTTCAGGGTACGAGTGTCCGGTACCCAGAATTCCAGCGCGTTGATTAGCCATTAATTGCCTCAGAATATAAAGGTTGTAATAGTATTCTTCAAACCCGTGTTCTGCAAAGCTACCTACTTATGCCACTTGTGAAATCCGTGTCTCAATAATTCCCTTCTCGATTCGCTCGCTCGTTCGATTCTCGGAAAACTCTTTGACGCTGCGGATCGCGTTGCGAATTGCCTTGGCATTCGAGCGGCCGTGACCAATCACCACGATCCGGTTAACTCCCAACAGCGGCGCGCCGCCGTACTCCGTGTAGTCGAGCCGCCTTTTAATGCTACGGAAGGCTGGTTTCGCGAGCATCGCGCCGGCTTTTGTCACCGCCGTCGCCATCAACTCGCGCTTCAACATCGACAGCATTGCCTCAGTCAAACCTTCCGACAGCTTCAACATGACGTTGCCGGTGAATCCGTCCGTGACGATCACGTCGACCATACCGGAAAATACGTCGCGACCTTCAACGTTGCCGACGAAGTTGATGTTGCTTAATTCTCGCAACAACGGAAACGCCTCTTTCGTGAGATCGTTTCCTTTCGCCTCTTCTTCGCCAATGCTCATCAGACCGACTGACGGTTTGACGGTTCCGAGCACCGAACGTGAATACGCGTCGCCCATGATCGCAAACTGAGCCAGGTGGTGCGGCTTGCACTCGGAATTCGCGCCGACGTCGAGCAGGAGCGTCGGTTTCGCAGCCTTCGTCGGAATCAAGGCGGCGAGTGCCGGACGATCCACGCCGTGCATGGTCCCGATCACCATCTTCGCGGTGGCCATTGCGGCGCCGGTGTTTCCCGCGGAGATAAAACCGTCACCACGGCCTTCGCTCACCAGCTTCGATCCGATTCTCAAAGAACTCTTCTTCTTGCGCCGGACGGCGTTTGCGACGGGTTCGTCCATCGCGATCACTTCGGCGGCTTCAACCAGTTCTATTCCGTGATCGCCGTCACCGCGCCAACCGCAGCGTCGCAGTTCGGGTTCGATCTTGTGCGGTTGGCCCACAAGGATCACGCCCACACCGAAGTCGCGCGTCGCAGCGAGCGCGCCGTCGATCTCAGCGTGTGGCGCATGGTCGCTGCCCATTGCGTCGAGAACGACCTTGCCCGTCAGGAGGCCTTCATTCTTCGACTGACTTCGCACTGATCTAGTTTAGGATTGTTCCACCTGCACTATTTCGCGGCCTTTGTAATGGCCACACTTGGGGCACACTCGGTGGGGCATGCGGGGTTCACGGCAATTCGGGCAAAGGGTAGTCTGGGGAGCGCGCAGCGCATCGTGCGCGCGGCGTTTATTTCGACGAGCCTTGGAATGTCGTCGCTTTGGATTTGGCATAATGACTCCGTAATTTTATCGATCTGTGTTCTTTAAGTCCTTGAGTGCAGCCCAACGCGGATCGACCTCTTCGGCCGCGCAATTACAGCGGCCGGTGTTCAAGTCGATTCCGCATTCCGGACAGATTCCCTTGCAGTCTTCCCGGCACAACGTTCGCGCCGGCACGGCCAGTAGAACCTGCTCTTTCACGATCTCGTCAACGTCGATCGACTCACCGTCGAACACCGAGACCGACATTTCCTCTTCGTTGAGCGCCACGGCCAAGCTGGATTCGTAATCCGCTCCCGTGATGTACTCGAGCGCAAAGTCAGCGCTGACCGGGAGTTGGACGGGTTTCAGACAACGGTCGCATTCGACTTTTACCTGCGTGTCGATGTGCCCGTCGACAGCAACGCCCACTCCGGTCCGCCTTACGCGCCCCTTAACCTCTGCGGGTGCGGCTAAACTCACCCGCTCGTCGACTGGATTAAGCTCGTCAGGCTGGTAAACATGAGCGAAATCGCCCCTGCCGCCCCCCAACTTCTCGAGTTCAATCCGCATTCCCACCCCGCACTGCCGGCGCCACTGGACTTGATAGTCCGATCCGGCGCTATGCGCACAAAACGGCCATTATAGCGGGCAAACACCGTCTGTCAACGCAACCAAGTCCTTATCCGATCTGGGGAACAAGCATTCAGACCTCACCAAACCCGAAACATCTAGTAATCTCAACCTATCCCTCGCTGTGGTTGTGACCTCTGGCTTCGGTTGTGAAAGCGGCGCTGAGGCAACTTTGTTGCGGAATTGGTATTGGTTGGGTGACCTAACGGGGCCCATAAAGTCGGATCTGGCGAACCGTCCTCCTGCAATGCCACTAGTTATCGAATCCGCACGCACGATTCCGGCTGAGATGATCCGCTGGATGAGGATCTCGTAGTTCTTCTTATCAAATACCGTCAATCTCCTGAATAGGATTAACAAGGACCCACAATTGGTGATTAGAAATTCGACACAGGACCTGGCATGAACCAGCAATTTTGATCAGGACCAATGGCCCACCTCAACGAGAATTACATCAACGAGGATCCGGCGAATCAACAGAGTGATAATTTCGGTTTTCAGACTAATGAGGTTGCTGAGTACCTATTTTGAAAGCCTGCAAAGCATCTTCGCGCAACGCGTTCGCGAGTCGTTTATCTATGCTTGCCATCAGACGAGGCGTGCCGGATTTTCGAACGTGAAAGAGCGGCGCCGATTTGCAGATACGCGTGGGGACCGTG
>DATANW010000234.1:0-2126 GCA_036266055.1 Pyrinomonadaceae bacterium
TGAACCGTCGCTCCGTAGTTTGTAAACGGCGCATTAAACACCACGATCTTCCCGCGCACCTTTTCACCGAGCGCATCAAGCTCCGCGAAGTTACGCACCACCACTGCGTCGGCCGTGATGCCCTCGGCAGGCGTGCCGACACTGTTTCCCAGACCCAGCATCGTGAGTTTGAACGAACGCGGCGCCGTTATCTCGAGACTCTCCTCGCCACGCACCCAATGCGGCACCATTACCTTTTCACCACGCACGTTATCGAGACCGTCGCGCTTCATCTCCGCAAGCGCCCACTCGACCGCCCGCTCGAGCGCTGGTGAGCCACTGATGCGATTGCCGATCTGATCGGTCAAATAAGCGAGCCGCATGTATGCGTGATCACTCACGAGCGCGGCGCCGATTATGCGTCCCGCCGTCGCACGGTACTTGTCGATCGATACTGTTGGCGGCGGCAGCGGCGGCGGTGTCGACGTATCCTGGGCGGCAAAAAAAGGCACACAGATCAACATGGATATGAGGGCCAGTATGGGTAAATGGCGCACGTTTGAAATCCCCTTGTGACTATTATCGGAGATCGAGACTAATTTAATCAGAAACTGTGCTGGGTTGCGACTCGACGATGGGAGTCCAATGTGCTTGCCGATCCGTGGTTTCTTTTTTGTGCCTTACCATGAACGGCCGCTCGCAAAACCGGAAGAAGACCCACGCGAAGAAAACCGTTATCGGCACCGTCAGCAACAAGACATTAACCGACTGCAACCACGCCGGGTTGGCCCACCGCCACGATTGAATGATGACCAGCTCGTGCGTCAGATAGAGCGAGTACGAAAAAATCCCAACGGTAGCGAACGCCGACACGAGCGCCGGCACGCTGGCACGGCGAATCCAACTCTGTTCCGCGAGCACGAGCCGGTTGACGAGGATGAAAAATCCAAGTCCCCACAGCGGATGCAGCAGAAACCAACTGACGTTCTTCAGCGCGGTGTCTTTCGAAATCGCAGGCAGGTAGTACGACAGCAGCGTTGCGCCGGCAATCAGCAAAACAGCGAGCCGCAAGTCACGCGACCAGCCGCGAAGTTGAATCAGACCGAAGAACACTTCCACGCCGATCGCGCCGAGTGCCCACGTGAACCAGTGTGACAACGCGCCTTCGGGAACCGGCAAGCCGTAACCAAGCTTCAACCACAGCACATGACTGAGCAACATCCACGCCAGGCGCCCACCCAGACAAACTGCGATCGTTACCGCCCATCCCCAGCGCACGCGCACAAACAACAACAGAAAGTACGCGAGATAAAGCTGCTCTTCGACCGCCAGCGTCCAGAACACGCCGTTGATCGTGTAACACGTTTGCGGATCGAGATTGTGCAGCATCAACACGTGCATGCCGATGTCGTAAAAGAAGAAATGCGAGAAGCTGACTTCTGATTTTATGGCAGCGATGAGCAGAAACAGCGCGAGCGCGATCAGGTACGGCGGGTAGAGCCGGCGCAAACGTCGTTTCCAGAATTGGCCGAAGCGAATATCAGGCTCAACTCCCGTCGCGCGTGCCTTGGCCCATTGAAGGTGAATGCAAAAACCGGAAATGACGAAGAAGAGAAAGACGCCGACGTAGCCAAAGGAACTGATGAACTGAAGCGCGCGGACCGGGTAGTCGAACAGGTTGTTCGGCAACCACTTCGGCCCCTGCTCGACGGCGTGATAGAAGACAACGCCCAACGCCGCAATCCCGCGCAGCGCGTCGATGCTGCGCAGGCGCGGAAATTGATTTGGGGGAGCAGACATTCCGGGGGTCGGTCTTTGATCTTTGGTTTTTGTTCTTTGTACTTACGGCTTCGTACTTAGTGCTTTGTACTTTGTTCTTTGTATCGCTGGCTCATGTTCAAATCAAAAACGCACAGATCGAAGACCCAAGACCAAAGACCAAGTACAAAGCACCAAGCACAAAGCTCAACTCTCAGGCCGAAACCAATGAAGGTACGTCGATATTGTACTTCCTGATCTTGCTGTAGAGCCGCGGACGATAGATACCGAGCAGGTTCGCCGCCGCTTGTTTGTTTCCACCCGTGCGCTGTAAGGTCCGTTCGATCACGAGCCGTTCGATGTCTTCGAGCGTCATGTTCGGTGGTACG